>DASSYY010000109.1:0-16261 GCA_035703025.1 Gemmatimonadales bacterium
CGTCGAGCAGCACGAGGGTGGCGTCGTCGGACTCGTCGAGGATCCGGCGGAGCATGCGGACGTGCGCGCTGAAGGTCGACAGGCTGGCCGCGATGCTCTGCCGGTCACCGATGTCGGCGTAGTAGCGGCGGAAGACCGGCAGCCGGCTGCCGGCGCCCATCGGCGGGATGATCCCGCTCTGCGCCAGCGCGGCCGCGAGCCCCACGGCCTTGAGCAGCACGGTCTTGCCGCCGGTGTTGGGACCGCTGATGAGGAGGGTCCGCTCGCCCGCGGGGAGCGTCAGATCGAACGGGACGACCGGCTCCGCGCCCGCGAGCAGCAGCGGGTGGCGCCCGTGGACCACGACGAGGTCGGCCGGCGCCGGCGCCACATCGGGCACCTCGCCCTCGACCGACACGGCGTAGCGCGCCCGGGCCACCAGGTCGTCCACCGCGACGCACATCTCGACCAGGTCGCGAAGCGCCGGGAGCTCGGGCCGCAGCAGGTCGGTGAGCTCGCGGAGGACGCGGAGCGCCTCGCGCTCTTCCCCGACCTCCGCCTCCCGGAGCGCATTGCCGAGCTCGATCGCCTCGGCCGGCTCGATGAAGAGCGTACCGGCGCTGCCGCTCTCGTCGTGGATGATGCCGGCGGGCCGACTCCGGGAGTCGCGCCGGACGGGAATCACGTAGCGGCCACCCCTCACCGTCACGTTGGCGTCGACCGGCGACGTGGTGGCATCGAGCCCGCGGAGCAGCGACTCCAGCTTCCGGATGAGCCGCTGGCGGGCGACGTGCACCTCGCGCCGCGCGGCGGCCAGCCGCGGGCTCGCGGTATCGAGCAGCCCCCCGTCCGCGTCCACCGACTGCTCGAGCCGACGCTCGAGCGCCTTGTCGGGAAGCGGCCGGGCCAGCGCCCCGGCGAGCGGGGCCGTGTCGGCGATCCGGCGGAGGTCGGCCTGCACCAGCCGCGCGGCCACGAGCACGCGGTGGAGCGCGGCGAGGTCGACGCCCTCGAGCACACTGCCTTCGATCCGGAGGCGCGCGAGTCCCCGGGTCACGTCCGGAATCGGCTCGGCCAGCAGCGCATCGCCCCGGCGGAAGAGCGCGGCCACCTCGCCCGCGCGCGCGAGCTCGCCCGCGATCCAGGCGAGATCGTCGGTCGGACGGCGGGCGCGCAGGCGTGCCGCGCCCAGCGGACCGACGGCGCGAGCGGCCACGAGCTCGACCACCTGGTCGAACTCGATGGTCTCGAGCGCGTCGGCGCACTGGTCCGGGGGCAAAGGCGACGGGGTGCCGCCCTGTGCGTGGGCCGGCACCCCGTGGGGAGAAACGAGTGGGGACGACGACATCAGCCCGCCTGCAGCTCCTCGCGCACGATCTGGTTGATGACCTTGCCGTCCGCCCGGCCCTTGAACCGCGGCATGATCTGACCCATCACCTTGCCCATGTCCTTCGCACCGCCCGCGATGGCGGCTCGCACCGCGCCGCGGATCTCTTCCGGATCGATCTCGGGCGGCAGGAACTCCTCGAGCACCTTGATCTGCGACTGCTCGGTCCCGGCCAGGTCGGGGCGCTTCGCGGCGGTGTACTGCTCGACCGATTCCCGGCGGGTCTTGATCCCCTTCCGCAGCACGTCGACGACGTCCTCGTCGGTAATGGGCCGGCGGAGCTCGATCTCCCGGTTCTTCAGGTTGGCGAGGATCGTCCCCAGCACCAGCGTCCGATCCTTGTCCTGAGCCTTACGGGCGGCGTTCATCGCCGCCCGCAGGGCCTCACCGAGGCTAGACTCGGGGGACACGGGGTCCACGACGTGTCTTGCGGACCGCGGCGTTCATCTTCCGCTTCCGCTTCTCGCTCGGCTTCTCGAAGTGCCGGTGCTTGCGAAGATCCGAGAGGATTCCGGCCTTCTCGCACTTCTTCTTGAACCGCTTGAGCGCCCGCTCGAAGCTCTCGTCATCGTGGATGATGACTTCTGGCATTCGCTGTCTCACCCCTCTCGAGCCCGGTTAAGGGCAGATAACGGAATAAGTTGGGGAATTTAGGGACGGGGGGTGGGTGGGGGCAAGCGCCGCGCACCATCACCACCGGCGGCATTCCCCGCCGCGTTGCGTTCGACCCGACGAGCGGCATCGCGATGGTGACGAACGAGAACGGCTGGGTCGATTTCGTGAAGTAGGCCGGCGGCCCCGGCTCAGCCCGGCGGCCAGGACATCCGGCGGCCGCCGAGCACGTGAAAGTGCAGGTGGTCGACGCTTTGCCCGGCATCGGGCCCCGTGTTGGTCACGATGCGATAGCCACCGGCGTCCAGCCCCAGGTCGGCCGCGACCTCGGCCGCGAACCGGAGCAATTTCCCAAGCATCGCCTCGCCGGCGCCGCCGCTCGCATCCCGTACCGCCGGGATGTGGCGTGTCGGGATCACCAGCACGTGGACCGGTGCCTTGGGATCGATGTCGTGGAACGCGACCGCGTCCTCGGTGCGCTTGACGATGCGGGCGGGGATCTCGCCCGCCACCAGCCTGCAGAACAGACAGTCAGCCATGCGTCCCCCGGAGTCTGGCGGCCGTGACCGCCGCCGCCGCCGCGAGCGCGGCGGTCTCGAAGCGCAGCGTGTGAGCGGACAGCGCCAACGGGCGGTAGCCGGCCCCGAGCAGGGCGGCGCGCTCCCCGTCTTCGAGCCCGCCCTCGGGACCGATCACGACGGCGACCGGCGTGCCGTCGAGCGTGGCCGGCGGCGCCTCCCCGGCGGCATCGGCCAGCCACCGGAGACCGGGCTCTCCGCGCCGCACGAAGCTGTCGAGCGGCTCGGGTGCACCCACCTCCACCGTCCAGGCGGCGCCGCACTGCTTGGTGGCCTCGAGCGCCTGGCGCCGCACCTTCTCCAGGTGTCTCTCGCGGAGGCGCGACGCCACGTCGGCGGCGCGCGCCGTCACCAGCGGCACGATCCGCGTGGCGCCCAGCTCGACCGCCTTCTCGACCATCCAGCCGAACCGCTCCCGGTCCCCCGCCCCGACCGCCAGCGTGAGCGCCGCCGGCCGCGCGTGCCGCTCGACGCCGTCGACCTCGACCTCCCACGCCTTCCCGACGATCGCCACGCGGCCCGTGCCCACCAGCCCCGCGCCGTCCCGGAGCGCCACCCGCTCGCCGTCCCGCGCCCGGCGAACGCGCAGGTGATGCTGCTCGGCATCGTCCAGCCGCTCGCGCCGGCCGGCGGCCGCGCCGGGCGGAACGAGCACGATGATCACGGCCGTGCGGCGGCCACCGCCCACCACCCGGTGTCCGTCACCTCGTCGAGTACGGTCAGGCCGGCTGCCGCCAGCACCGGCCGGAAGAGCGACGCCTCCGCCTCCTCCATTCCCGAGAAGATGGCGAGGCCGCCCGGCCGTAGCGCGGCGACGATGGCGGGGAGCAGGGAGGCGTTCACCAGGCGGAGGATGTTCGACAGCAGAAGGTCTGCCGGACCCAGCAGCGGAGCCAGGTCGCCCGCGTCGCCGTCGACGAACGTCACGGTTCCTGTGACACCGTTCCGCTCGGCGTTCCGCCGGGCGACCGGATTGGCCTCGGCGTCGTTCTCGATCCCGACCGCGCCGGCGGCGCCGAGCTTTGCCGCGGCGATCGCGAGGATCCCGCTCCCGCTCCCGAGATCGAGTACCCGGTCGCCCTGGCGGAGGTGTCGTTCGAGCAGCGACAGCGCCGCGCGGGTGGAGCCGTGCTCGCCGCTGCCGAACGCGCTCTCGGGATCCAGGACCACGGTCGGCCCGCCATCGCCCGGCGGCTCGACCCACGACGGCACGACGGTGAGCCGCCCGAAATGCCGCGGGCCGAGGCCGTCGCGCCAGCGCGTCGTCCAGTCGACTGCCTCGAGCGGCCGCCGCGAGGTCTCCAGCGGCGCGGCGCCCTCCGCCACGAGGGCTGCCACCAGCGCGTCCGCCGCGTGCTCGTCCTCGGCGAAGGTGACCAGGGTGCCGTCGTCGCGCTCCTCGACCGCCTGTCCGGTCCGCGCCACCAGCCACGCGCCGACCCATTCGCGCCGGGAGGGCTCGGGCCGCACGTCGATCGCCCACCAGCTCATGCGCCGAGCGCTTCCTTGAGCTTGGACCAGAACCCGGGCGAGCGCTTCGGCGGCTCGCCCTCGTGGGCGGCCAGCTCGCGGAACAGCCGCTCCTGATCGGCGCTCAGCCGCTCCGGCGTCCAGACGTGCACACGCACGATCAGATCGCCTTTCGCGCTCTGCCCCAGGACCGGCAGGCCACGGCCGCGGAGGCGCACGATGGTCTCCGGCTGCGTGCCCGCCGCGACCTTCACCTGCTCGTCGCCGTAGGGCGTCGGCACGGTGACCTCCACGCCGAGCGCCACCTGGGAGAAGGAGAGCGGGAGGTCGAAGATCAGGTCGTCGCCCTGGCGCTCGAACCGGTCGTCGTCCTTGATGTCGAGCATGACCAGGAGGTCGCCTGGCGGACCGTTGCGCGGCCCCGACGCTCCCTGCCCGCGGAGCGTCAGATAGTTGTTGCCCGAGACGCCGGCCGGGATCTCGACAATCACCGTCTTCTCGGCCCGCACCCGCCCCTCGCCGCGGCAGACCTCGCACGGCTCGAGTACGACCACGCCCTCGCCGGCGCACGTGGGACAGGCCGACACGCTGACGAACTGCCCGAACATGCTCCGCGTGGCGCGCCGGACCTCGCCGCTCCCGCCGCAGGTGGTGCAGGTGGACGGCTTGGTGCCGGGCTTGGCCCCGCTTCCCTCGCACACCGCGCAGCGGTCCGGCGCCTTGAAGCGCACCGTCTTCTTGACGCCGGTGGCGACGTCCGCCAGCGAGAGCTTGACCGTCACCCGCACGTCCTGGCCGCGGCGCTCGTCCGGGCCCCTGCCCCGACCACCGCCGAACAGCGACTCCAGGCCGCCCATGCCGCCGAAGTCGCGCATGAAGATGTTGAGCGCCTCGGACAGATCGACGTGGTGAAACCCGCCGAAGCCGCCGGCGGCGCCGCCCAGGCCGGCCTTGCCGTACCGGTCGTAGGTCGCGCGCTTCTGCGGATCCCGGAGGACTTCGTACGCCTCCGTGATCTCCTTGAACCTGGCCTCCGCCTCGGGCGCGGGATTCCGGTCCGGGTGGTATTCCATGGCCAGCTTCCGATAGGCCTTCTTGATGTCGGCCTCGGTCGCGTCGCGCGCGACGCCGAGCAGGGCGTAGAACTCGCTCACTCCAGCAGATCCTCCACCAGTCGGCTGGTGTGCTCCACCAGCCCGATGATCTTGTCGTAGGGCATGCGCGTGGGTCCCATCACGCCGATGACCCCCTTGAGGTCGCCGGCTTCGTAGGACGCGGTCACCAGCGTGAAATCGCTCAGCCGGGCATCGGGGTTCTCGGCGCCGATCGTGATCGAGACGCCGTTCTCCCGGCGCGACGCAAGCGCCCGCTTGAGCAGGTCGCGTCCCTCCGTGAGGCGGAGCAGCTCGCGCATCCGCACGTTGGACGCGAACTCAGGCTGCTCCGCCAGCATCTGGGCGCTTCCGAGGACCACCGCGCCCTGGTCGTCCGTGAGGTCGAAGATCTCCTCGGCCTCGGCGATGAAGATGTTGAGCAGCTCGCGCCCGCCGACCTGCGCCCCGCCCGCGTCGCGGAGCCGCTCGCCCAGCGTGGTCCGGATCTGCTGCAGCGTGTGTCCCGCCAGCCGCTCGTTCAGGATGCGGGAGACGTCCTGCACCGCCTCCGCGCCGACCCGGCCCGGCACCTCGACGAAGATCGTCCGCACCACCCCGCTTCGGAGGTTGAACACCATCAGCAGCCGCTCCGAGCTCACCGGCACCAGCTCGAGCCGCTCCAACACCATCTCGTCCAGGGCGGGGGCCACGGCCACGCCGAGCTCCTGGGTCAGCACCCCCAGCACCTGGGCGGCGCGCCGGAGGACCTCCTCCACCGCGCTCCGGCTCCCGAGCAGGCCCGCCTGGAGCGTGTGGCGCGCCTCCCTGCTGGGCGGCGCGAGCCGCATGATCTCGTTCACGTACACCCGGTACGCCCGGTCGGTCGGGATCCGGCCGGCGGAGGTGTGGGGATGGAACAGATACCCCTTCTCCTCCAGCTCGCTCATCGTGTTCCGGATCGTGGCGGGCGACACCCCGAGCCCGAACCGTCGGGCAATCGTCTGGCTCCCGGCCGGCTCGGCGGTCTCGATGTAGGTCTGCACGACCGCCTCGAGGACCCGGAGCTCGCGCTCGCTCAACTGCTCGGGCGTGGGCATAGTCCCTAAATCTATTCGGGTTGACCCCGATCCGCCCCGGTTCTAGGGTGCAGGCAGGAGCCTGACACGGCTTCCTGGATCTCGGCCGAACGACACCATTGGAGGACATATGGCGACCCGCACCATTCAGCACTCCCACACCATGGAGCGCTGCATCGAGAACTGTACCAACTGCCACCGCATCTGCCTCGAGACCGCGGCCCGGCACTTCGCCGGCGAGTCCTCGCCCCCGCTGGAGGAGCCCCACGTCCGCCTGCTGCTGGACTGCGCCGAGATCTGCCGCATCAGCGCCGACTTCATGATCCGCGGGTCCACGATGCACCAGCACACCTGCCGCGCGTGCGCGGAGATCTGCAGTCGCTGCGCGGACGAGTGCGACCGGATGGGGGAGGATCCCTACATGGCAGCCTGCGCCGAGATCTGCCGGCGCTGCGCCGAGACCTGCCGGGAAATGGCCGGGGCTACGGCGTAGCCGCCGCCAGGGCATCGAGCCGGAGCCATCCCTCGGCGGTGAGCCGGATCCGTCCCGGGGTGGCCACCGCCCAGCCGGCCTCGGTCCAGGCCGCGACGGTCTCGGGGGGCAGGCGGTCCGCAGCCAGTCCGTCCACTGTGCGGAGCCCGAGGTAGATCTCCTCCAGCTCCACCGCCTCCGACGACAGCTCCTCCCCTCCCGCCACCGCGCTTCCGCCCTCCGCGATCGCCCGCTCGTAGGCGGTCCACTCCCGCAGGTTCCACTGCCGCCGCGCCCCGAATCCACTGTGGGCCGACGGCCCCAGGCCGATGAAGGGCGCGCGGCGCCAGTACGCTCCGTTGTGCCGAGCCCGCCGGCCGGGCCGGGCGGCGTTCGAGACCTCGTAGTGCTCATATCCCTCGCGCGCGAGTGCCAGGTCGGCCGCGAGGAATTCGGAGGCATAGCGCTCCTCATCCACCGGCGTGACGTCGCCGCGCTCGGTCCAGCGACCGAGCGGAGTGTGCGGCTCGACCGTGAGCCCGTAGAGCGAGAGGTGCTCGGGCGCCAGCGCGAAGGCCTGGGCGAGATCTCGGTGCCAGTCGCGGCCAAGCGCGGCGGGGAGGCCGAAGATGAGATCGAGCGACAGGTCGTCGAATCCGGCGTGGCGAAGCGCCTCCACCGCCGGCGCCACCTGCCCGGCGGCGTGCGTCCGGTGCATCCACTCGAGCACCGCCGGATCGAACGACTGGACACCGAGCGAGATCCGGTTCACCCCCGCGGCGCGCCACGCGGCGGCGCGGACCGGCGTCACGTCGTCCGGATTGGCCTCCAGCGTGATCTCGGCCTCGGGTGCGATGGAGCGCCGGCGCGCGATGCCGTCCAGCAGCCTGGCAATGCCGGCAGGATCGATGAGCGATGGGGTGCCGCCGCCGAAGTACACCGTCTGGACGTCATGGCGCGGCGCGGACCCGGGTTCGGCGCCCACGGGCGCTTCGAGGTCTCCGCCGCTCCACGCCGGATCGGACTGCCAGCCGTCCCACTCGCGCAGCACCGCCGCGACGTAGCGGTCGGTGGGCACTTCGCGCCGGACCGCGATGGCGAAGTCGCAGTAGCTGCACCGGCGGGCGCAGAAGGGGACGTGGAGGTAGAGGTGCACGGCCGAAATATGCACCGTGCGGGGTATTATATCCGTCGAAACCGCCGCCCCGCCTGCTGCTCCACCACCCCCTGCAGCTCCAGCCCGCACAGAACCGCCAGCAGCGCCCCCACCGGCCGCCCCGCCTGCTCGACCAGGCGCTCCAGATGGACCGCTTCCCGCCCCAGGAGCTCGGCCACCGCACGCTCGTCCGCGCTCAACGTCTCCGGCAGCCCGCGCAGCCCATCGCCCGTGGCCAGTTCCGGCTCCGGCACGAAGGCGGCCTCCGGATAGTGCGCGAACAGGTCCGCCGGCTCGAGATATGGCGTGGCCCCGTCCCGGAGCAGCCGGTTGCAGCCGGTCGAGACCGGGCTGGTGATGGGCCCCGGTACCGCCATCACCTCCCGGCCCTGGTCGAGCGCGGTGCCGGCGGTGATGAGCGCGCCCGAGCCGGCCGCGGCCTCGACCACCATCGTGACCCGGGCCAGTCCGCTGATGAGCCGGTTCCGGCGCGGGAAGCTGCCCGCGTGCGGACGCTCGCCCGGCGGGAATTCCGTGAGCAGGAGGCCCTGCGCGCCAACCCGCTCGTACAGCCGCCGGTTGGCCGCCGGATAGATGACGCCCAGCCCGTTCCCCAGCACGCCGATCGTGGTGCCGCCCGCGTCGAGTGCCGCCGCGTGGGCCGCGGCGTCGAGCCCCCGCGCCATGCCGCTGACGACGACCAGTCCGGCCCGGGCCGCATGGGCCGCCACGGCGCGGGCCACTGTCTCGCCGTAGGCGGTGTGGTCGCGGCTGCCGACCACGGCGAGCGCCGGGCGCTCGAGCAGCGACGCATCTCCCAGCGCGAACAGCACGGGCGGCGGGTCGGGGATGTATCGCAGCAGGACCGGGAAGCCGGGGTCATCGGGCACGAGAATACGCGCACCCAGTCGCTCGACCGCCTCGGCCAGGAGGCGGCCGGTCGCGAGTGGCGTCTGCTTGATGGCCGTGGCACACGCGGCCGTCATCCCCGGCAAGGTGCACAAAAACGCGAACGGCGCCGAATGGGCGCCGAGCGGGGTGTGGCAGGCTGCGAGCAGTGTCTGGAGGCGGGCGGGTCCGAGGCCGGGGACCTGCGTCAGCGCCAGATAGGCGTCGCGTTCGTCGCTCATCTACTCATCGTCCATGAACTCCCAGTAGCCCGGCACGTCGGCCAGCTCCTCTTCCTCCGGTGCCGCCTCGCCCGCGGCCAGCTTGGCCTGCTCCACGAACTTCCAGAGGAACTCCTTGAGCTCCTCGAGCCCGGTGCCCGCCGCGCTCGAGACCGCGAGCACGCCGGCCGCCTCGGGGGCGTCGAGGACCGGCAGCGGATCGCCCTGGGGCAGGAGATCGCGCTTGCTCAGCAGCACCAGGTGCGGTGTGGCCGCCAGCGTTTCGCTGTAGCGGCGGACCTCGTCCCGGAGACCGGCGTAGGTGGCCTGCGGATCGGGGCTGTCGAGCGGGACCAGGAATGCCAGCACCCGGGTGCGCTCGACATGCTGCAGGAACTTCAGGCCCAGCCCCTTGCCGGCGTGCGCACCCTCGATGATCCCGGGAATGTCCGCCAGCACGAACGTGCGGTGGCCGGAGAGCTGGACGACGCCGAGATTGGGCTCGAGTGTGGTGAACGGATAGTCGGCGATCTTGGGCCGCGCGGCCGAAAGGACCGAGAGGAGCGTGCTCTTGCCCGCGTTGGGCTCGCCCACCAGCCCCACGTCGGCAATGAGCTTGAGCACCAGCTCGATCTGCCGCTCCTGTCCCTCCTCGCCGGGCTCCCACTCGCGCGGCGCCTGATGCGTGGGCGTCGCGAACCGGGCATTGCCGCGGCCGCCCCGGCCGCCCCGGGCCACGAGTACCGTGTCCCCCTCGCGCAGCACTTCGCCCAGCAGCTCGCCGGTGTCGGCGTCGCGGATGATGGTGCCCGGCGGCACCGGGAGATAGACATCGTCGGTGGAGGCGCCGGTCTTGGTCTTCCCCTTGCCGTGCTCGCCGCGCTCGGCCTTCCACACGGTGCGGTAGCGGTAGTCCAGCAGGGTGGCGAGGTTGGCGTCGGCGCGCACGTAGACGCTGCCGCCGTGGCCGCCATCGCCGCCGTCGGGACCGCCTTTCGGCTTGTACTTGAACCGGGCGAAGGAGCTGGCCCCCGACCCTCCCGTGCCGGCCGCCACCCGGACCACCGCGCGATCGATGAACATCAGTTCCCCGGCGACCACCCTTCGCGCACGGTACGCCAGAGCTCCTTGATTTTCTTCCACTGGTCGAACGACAGGAGCGGGTTGACGATCGAGAGCACGCCCTCGATCTGGCCGAAAGACGCCCCGGCGTTGAGCGACCCTCGCAGGTGCGAGTGCAGCTGCTTCGGCGCCTCGAGCACGGCGGTCTGGGCTACGGTGCAGAGCTCGCGCCGCATGAGGTCCAGCCCCGGCCGGCTGAGCGTGCGGCCGTAGCCCTCGGTGATCATCCAGGCGTCGATGGCCGGATGCAGCATGCGGACGCTCTCGCGAAGCCTCCGGTAGTTCTCGCCGTACACCGTGCCGCAGACCTCCTCGCCCCGCCGCGTCCACTCGGCGACCTGGCCGTAGTCCTGGCCGTCGTCCTCCTTCGGCGCCGGTACCCCGCTGAACTTGCGCCACACCCCGAACGCGATCAGTGCCCGTGGGTAGCCCACCATGAGCACCGACTGCAGCAGCAGCTCCTCGACCCACTGGGCGGGCACCTGGGACGAGCGGAGCGGCCCCACGCGCTCGCGCAGCTCCGGCTCGTAGCCCTGCGCGATGGCGGCGGCGAAGCGCACCAGGTCGCGCGTCTGCGGATCGAGGTTGTCCTGTTTCGCCATCAATCCTACCTCGCTCGAGGGAAGGACCCGAACCGGATCGCCGCCGGGCTCAGTCATGAAAACGCGGAGCGCTGGACATAGGGCAGAAGATAGCCACGGCATCAACCTCCGGATACCTTACGGGCCGATGCCATCATCCTTCCGCGCCCTCGGCGCCGCCGCCGTCCTCGCCGGCGTGCTCGCCCCGCCGTGCGTCCACGCGCAGGCGTCCCCGTTTCTCCCCCTCGACGACCCCCGGCTCCCCCTGCTCGAGCACCTGATCGCGCGCGGGGACATCGACGACCCATCGCCCATGGTCCGGCCGTTCCGCCGGGCCGACGCCCTCCGGGTGCTGGCGGAGGCCGACACGGCGGCCGATCCCGCGGCCCGCGGGCCCGGTGCCATCGTGCATGCGCTCCGGCTCGCGCTCGAGGAGCTTCCGGGCGACCAGACCTGGCGGGTCGGGGCCCGGGCCGGCGCCCAGGTCTACAGCCACATTCGGCGCGACGTCCTCCATCCCCTGGGCCCCGACGGCGCCCGGCCCTACGCCGACTTCACCGGCGAGGCGGTCATCGGCCCGTTCGCGCTCGTGACCCGGCCCGCCGCGGAGCCACGCATCGTGGACGACCCCGAGTGGCCCGGGCGGAAGGACCTCGAGCTGGCCTGGCGCTTCCCCGAGGCCTACGTCAGCGCCCAGTTCAAGTACGGCCGGATCTTCTACGGCCAGATGGACCGCAACTGGGGGCCGGGAGGCGTGCCCGGCATCGGGCTCAGCAACTACGGCTATCCCCAGGTGGAGGCCGGCTTCCTCATCGGCACCCGCTCGCTCGAGCTCGAGGCGCTCGCCCGCCAGCTCACCGACGGGCGGGACAGCCTGAGCCGCCTCGTGCACCGCTACTTCTTCGCCCACCGCGCCAGCGCGCGGCTGAGCGACCGGTTCCGGCTCGGTCTCTGGGAGACGGTCGTGCTGTCCGGCATCGATCGCGAGTTCGACGGCCGCTACCGCAACCCGGTCAGCCTGCTGCTGCTGGCCAACCAGTACGGCCTGGGCTCCGACGGCAACGTGATGTTCGGCGCGGACGTGCACTGGACGGTGCGGGGCCGCACGACTCTGGAGGCGCAGCTCGCGATCGACGACCTGCAGTACGAGAATACTTCGGGCGCCGACCGCTATCCCAACCGCTGGGCGTTGACCGTGAGCGCCTTCGGGCCCCTGGGCCGGACGCTCGGCTGGCGGGCCTTCTACACCCAGGCCTCCAGTCTCGCCTTCCGGACGCTGGATCCGTTCGAGAGCTTTACCGACGCCGGTGTGGGTCTCGGCCGCAACTTCGACGACATGGACCAGATCACGCTCACGGCCAGCGTGCCGCGCGGAACTCGCTGGCTGCTCACCCCCGAGCTCTCCCTGCTCCGGCAGGGCGAAGGCGAGATCAACGACCCGTTTCCGACCAGCGCGAGCCAGGCCGGCGGGATCCCGCAGCTCTTCATCGGCGTGGTCGAGCGCACCTGGCGCGCCGCCCTCGATCTGCGCGGCCGCGAAGGCCCGCTCGACCTGCACCTGAATGCCGGACTGCACCACGTCGTCAACGCGGGCCATGAGGAGGGGCGCACCGTGAACCGCTTCGAGGGACGGCTTCAGGCCACGCTGGGTTTGAGCCGCCGGGGAGTCCTCCGATGAGAGCACCGCTGGCGCCGCTCACGCGCGACCGCGTGCTGCAGCTGATCGAGAAGATGAAGGCGAGCCGGGTCGTGGTGGTGGGCGACATCATGCTCGACCGCTATCTGGTCGGCGAGACCGAGCGGCTGAGCCCCGAGGCCCCCGTGCCGGTCGTGACGGTGCGCGAGCGCCACGCGGCCCTCGGCGGCGCGGCCAACGTGGCCGCCAACGTCTCGGCCCTCGGCGCCCGCTGCCTGCTGGTCGGCACCGTGGGCGACGATACCGACGGCGCCGCCATCCGGCAGGAGCTGGCGGTGGCGCGGCTGGAGGACCGGTTCGTGCTCACCGTCGCGGGGCGGCCCACCACCTCGAAGACGCGCATCATCGCCCGGTCGCAGCAGATCGTGCGGATCGACGACGAGGTCGAGACCCTGCTCGACGGCCCCGACCTCCAGCGCCTGATCCGCGTGGCCCGGGAGGCGCTGGCCGATGCGGACGCACTGCTGCTCGAGGACTACAACAAGGGCGCCCTGGCCCCCGCGCTCATCGCCGCGGCGATGGAAGTCGCCCGCCGCCGCGGCATCCCTATCGTGGTGGACCCCAAGTTCCGCCAGTTCTTCGAGTACACCGGCGCCACGGTGTTCAAGCCCAACCGCCGCGAGCTCGAGTCCGCGCTGGGCGCGGCGGTGGACCTGCAGAACGGCGACGCCCTGCCGCAGGTGCTCACCCGGCTCAAGGTCGACAACCTGCTCGTGACGCTGGGCGCCGAGGGGATGGTGCTGGTGATGAAGGACGGAAGCACGATGCACATCCCAAGCATCGCGCGCGACATCTATGACGTCTCGGGCGCGGGTGACACGGTGACGGCCTGGATGGGAACGGCACTGGCGGCGGGGGCCTCGGTGCGCGAGGCGGCGCAGCTCGCGAACTACGCGGCGGGAGTCGAGGTCGGGAAGGCGGGCGTCGCGACGGTGTCGCCGGAGGAAGTGCTGGCGGTGTACGAGGAGCGGTACGATCAGATCGGACGGCTGCGGCGCGGGGGGCTGATCTAGGCGGTCATCGCCTCGTCTCCTATGCCCCCACCCCGGTCCCGAACGCCAGCCATACCCGCCAGCACTCGCGCACCGCCTCGACGTGCTGCCGGAGGAGCCGCGCGCCTTCGACGTGCTCCGGCGCCAGCTCCACCACCCCCGCCTCGGCCATGCGGGTGCGCAGCAGCTCCGCACATTCGGTCTTCGCCACCTCCGCCAGCCGGTCCTTGCCCCACGAGTTCCTGGCGCCCACCCCGCAGTGCGCCAGAAAGCCGAGCAGGTCGCGCCGGGTCCAGGTGCCGAGCCAGCCGTCCAGGTCGGTGGCCGGCACGACCAGGCCCGTCGCGAGGATGAGCCGAGTCGAATCGGCCACGTCGAGGCCCCGCTTGCGGGTCTCGTAGCGGCTCAGGCTGGCGAGCGTCTTGGGGACGTGCGGGTGGGCGCTGAGGTGGCGGATGGCGTCCACCGCGTGGGCCCGGGCCCCGAGCGGCAGCGTGTCGAGCGCCTCGAGCACCCGCTGCAGCTCCGGGGCGTCGGGCGGCTCGAGCGGCGGCAGGCTCTCGGGGGTCAGCATCGGCCACGCCGCCCAGTAGCTCATCTCCTTCGCCATCTCGTGCACGAACCGGTTGCGGTCCTCCACGAGGTTGCCGACGTCGCAGATGGCCAGCGGGTGCGGGGCCATGACCGAGGCGAGAAAATCGGCCGCCTCACCCGTCATGATGAATCCGGAGAATCCTTCGTGGACCGCCAGCAGCACCAGCGCGACCCGGAGATCCAGAAGCGCCGCCTCGTCGCCCCCGCTCAGGTAGCGCTCGAACGGCGCGTTCACGATGCTTTCAGCCAGACGGGCGTAGTTGGCCCGGAGCTGCTCGGGGCTCTCGCCGATGCCCGGGTTGGCCTCCCGAGTCCGGTACAGGTACTCCGCCACGCCCTCGACGTCCCGCCGCCGCACCCGCTCCGTCAGCCAGGGCGAGAAGTCCACGCACGGCACGCAGCTCGACGGCGCGTGCGTCCGGGAGAGGCACGGGTAGTCGGGGTGGCCCTGGCCAGCGGCGAAGCCAACCAGATCGGAAACCGTCGATGGCGACAGCATAAGGGTCATGGTCGTCCCGGCGCGGTGTTCACGGGTCATTCGGGGACCCAGAAGCTTTCGCCAAAATCCGCCACTGGCAAGTGTCCGGCCTGGCATGAGCGGATTAGGGGACCAACGGGGGGGCAGGTCCGGCGAATGGGCGATGAGGGGCTCGAACCCCCGACCTCGCGCATGTGAGGCGCGCGCTCTAACCGGCTGAGCTAATCGCCCGGACGTTCGGGAGCGGGATTCTACACTCCCCTTCCCGGGCAGGCAAGACGAGCCGGGCCATCCGGCCTCAGCGGCCGCCCGCGGTCACTTCGTAGGCCGCGGTGCCGCTGCTGCCCGCGAAGCTTCCGGTGGCGGGGTAGGCCGCGGTCAAGGTATGGGTGCCGCGCGTCAGCGACGACAGCGTGCACTGGCCCACCGCCACCGTGTCGCTGCAGGACGTGCTCTCCAGGTTGCTCGTGACCGTCACGAGACCGGTGGGCGTCCCCGAGGCCGCGCTCACCGCGAAGCTCACGGTTATCGGCGTGCCCGCCTCGGTCGTGCCCGCCGGGCTGGTGCCGGTGATGCTGGTCGTGGTGGGAATCGCCTCCACGGTGACCGTCGTCGTCAGGAGCGCGGTCCCGTCCACCGTGGCCGTGATCGTCTTGGTCTCCACCGCCGACGAGCTGAACGTGAATGCCGCTGATCCATCCGCGCCCGTCACGGCCGACGTCGGCGTGAACGTGTTGTCGCTCCCCGTCGAGCTGAGGGCGACCGTCCGTCCGCCGAGCGGGCGTCCGCCCGCGTCCCGGACCACCACCGTGATGGTGCTCGGGCTCCCCGCCTGGACCGTCGAGGGTGAGGCGGTGATGGACGACTGGCTCGCGTCGGGCGGCGCCGCCGCGACCGTGATGCTCGACGACGTGACCGGCGTATAGCCCGTGGCCGTGAACGTGAGCGTCCGGGAACCCGGATCGCCGGTGATGACCAGGTCGGTGAACGTCGCGCGACCCTGGCTGTCGGTGGTGCGCGTGGTAGTCCCGGACAGCGACCCGCCGCCCGATTGGATCGCCACCGACACCGAGACGCCGGCCGTCGTCAGGATGCCGCCGTCCCCGGTCTTGAGCTGCACCACCGGCTGCGGATCGAGCGGGACACCCGAGGTCGCCTGCGATCCCGGCTGCGTGGCCAGCGTGAGCGTCGGCGCCGGCGGCGCCTCCACCGTGTGCGACTCGGTGTCGCTGCTGCCGGCGAAGCCATCGGCCCCGGCGTAGGTGGCGGTCAGCGTCCGGCTGCCGGTCGTGTTGAGCGTGATCGAGCAGCTCCCCTGGCCACCCGAGAGGGCCCCGGTGCAGGTATTGTTGCCGTCCTTCACCTGGACCGAGCCGGTGGGCGTGCCCGTGGCGGACGTCACGCTGAACCGCACCGTCACGGGGTCCCCGGTGCGCGACGGGTCGGGCGTATCGGCCGTGATCGTCGTGACCGTGGGCGCCGCGGTCAGCGCGATCTGCGTGCTGGTCACGGCGGCAAAGTTGTCCGCCGAGAAGCGCAGCGTGCGCGTGCCCGGCAGGCCGACGATGACCAGGTCGGTGAAGCTGGCCCGGCCGTTCGCGTCCGTCCGTTTGCTGGTGGTCCCGCCGAGCGTGCCTCCTCCGGTCGCGATGGCCACCCGCACCTCGACCCCGCTCTGGGTGGCCTCGTTGCCGCCGGCGTCGAGCAGTTGGATCACGGGCTGTTGAGCCAGCACTACGCCGCTGACGGCGGTCGCCGACGGCTGCGTGCGCACCGTCAGACGGGCCGGCGCCCCGGCGGTCGCGGTGGCGCTGAACTCGGCGACGCCGAGGCCCGACACCACGGCGCTGACCGTGTTGGGGCCC
>DASSYY010000132.1:0-4871 GCA_035703025.1 Gemmatimonadales bacterium
CGAGGTGGCGCGCTACGCGGCCGGCTCGGAAGTGCGCCTGCGGAGCGACGCCAGCGAAGCGTGGCTCAAGCGCGCGCGGGTCGACCGGTTCCGCGTCATCCATCTCGCCACCCACGCGCTGGTGGACGAGAACTCGCTCGCGCGCACCTCGCTCGCGCTGGCGCCGGGCGCCGGCGAGGACGGGTTCCTCTCGCCGGCGGATCTCTCGGCGCTCAAGCTCGATGCCGACCTGGTCGTGCTCTCGGCCTGCCGCACGGCCGGCGGGGTGGTGGTGTCGGGCGAAGGGCTGGAGGGGCTCACGACCCCGCTGCTCGAGGCGGGCGCGCGGTCGGTGGTCGCGACCCAGTGGCGGATCGGCGACCGGAGCACGGTGAGCCTGGTCCGCGACCTCTACGATGCGCTGGCGCGTAGGGTGCCGGTGGCCGAGGCGCTGCGGGAGGCCAAGCTCGCCGCGATCCGGCGCGGCGCGCCGGCCAGCGAGTGGGCCGGGTTCACGGTGGTGGGCGATCCGCTGGTCCGCGTGCCGCTGCACGCGCCGTCGCGCCGGCTGCCCGCCGGTTGGTTGGCCGCGGCCGGCGCGCTGGTCCTGCTGGCCGGCGGCTACCTGGCGACGAGGCGGAGCGGACGGAGGGCGGAGCGGAGCGAGCGCGCGTCGGACGTGGTGACGCGGACCCACCAGCGATAGTCGCCCGGCGGCAGGGCGCGGGCAGTGGCGGGGGAGGCGGTCGTGTCGGTGGTGGCGGCCGACGCTGCCACGCCGCCGCCGGCATCGAGCAGCTCGAGCTCGTAGCGGCTGGCGCCCGGGACCGCGTGCCAGGAGAAGCTGAGCGAGTCGCCGGCCGGGGCCTCGCGGCCGGGATGGACCAGCACGACATCGGCGTCTCCGCCGCGGGTGGTGTCTTCCCCGCCCGAGCGGAGCACCGCCCGGCCGATACCGACGGCCACGAGGACCGACGCGGCCAGCGCCGCCGGCATGAACCAGGTACGCCGGCTGCCCGGGCGCGCCGCCGCGCCACTCTCGACGCCCGCCCGCTCGACCGCACGAAGCAGATCGAAGTCCCGCCGGCAGTCGGCGCAGCTCATGACGTGATCGAGCGTGGCGAGCCGCGCATCCTCCGGCCCCTCGCGCCGTACCAGGGCGGCGATGACCTCGGGCGCGGGATGCTCGCCGGCCGCATCGGCCGGCTACCCGGCCTGTGCGGCGGCGTAGAGCTCTCGCAGACGTTCGTCGCTCACGATGCCTCCTCGGCGCGTTCCCAGCCCACACCCATCTCGGTGAGCCGCTCCCGCAGGTCGGCCAGACCGCGGTACAGCAGGTTCCGGGTCTTGCCTTCGGTCCAGCCCATCAGCTCGGCGATCTCCTCCCGCGGGTGTCCGGTGAGGTACATCCGGACGACCGGCCGCCTCGACGCGGGAATCGTCTCGATGGCCCGCGCCACCTGCGCGGCCACCTCGGTGCTCTCGAGCTCCGCATGGGGCCCGGGGGCGGGCTCCGCCAGGGCCACCGCGCTGCTCTCATCGTCCAGTGACTGATGGTGCTCGGCCCGGCGGGAGCGGCGGCGGCGGATCACATCGAGGGCGGCGGAGCTCGCTGTCCTGTATACGTAAGACGTATTGACCTCGCCGATCTGCTCACTCGTCCGTTGGGCTCGCCAGAGCCGGATCCGGACCTCCTGCATCACCTCGTCTACATCGGCCTCGTCAAGACGATAGCGGCGGCCCACTTGCCGGACCATGGAGCCGAAGCGCGAGACCACGGCTTCGACGGCGAGGGAGAGGTGGCGCTCGGCTTCGGGCAGCGTCATGCCGGAAGTATGGCACCGGTGGGGCTATTCCTCCACGATCTCCGGAGCCCCGGCGACGGCCAGCGCGAGGGGGAAATCGGCCTCGCGCGGACGCCAGGCCGACGTGCAGTCGGAGAGCCCCGCCTCTGCGCACCGCCGTCCGGCGGCAAGCAGCTCCTCGATCGACTGGAAGGCCGGCGGCCCGTCCACGGATTCGATGTGGGGCCAGTCCCACGAACGGTCGGGCGCCCCGATCAGGCGGAACTCGGCGGCCCAGGCCTCCAGCACCCAGCGGCGGAACGCGATCCAGTGCTTCCGGGTGACGGGGTTCCGGAGGTTCCCGTCGTCGACCGCGACATCAACGGCGAAACCATCGGCGTGGCGCGAGGTGGCGGTGTGCGTGAGGTGGCCGTCCAGGGTCAGCAGATAGGCCTGCCGCTCGGCCGAGCGGCGCGCCTCGGTGACCCGCACCCGGAAGCCGGCCCGCCGCGCCGCCTGGAGCATGCGTTCGAACGCGGGGCGGACCGTCGAATCGAGCGAGGCCAGCGAGCGGTTCGCGCGGTGCGTGAGGGCCGGGAACGACGCGGGGCTGGTGGCCGCCAGGCGGCGCTCGAGCGCCTCCCAGGTCTCGCCCGGCAGGCGGACGGACGGGGCGCCTACGCGATAGGAGCTCACCAGGTGGCGCTCGCCCCGGTCCCAGTCGGAGTCGTAGATCAGGCTTGCGCCGGGAAGCGTGTCGGACAGGTACAGCCGGCCGGGCTCCTCGATGCCGAACTGCTCGCGCAGCAGGCGACGCTCGTCGTCGCTGAAGGGGCGGTCGAGGTACCGCGGGATGCCCTGTTCGTCGCGGCCGGCGTAGCGATCCCGGGGATAGGCGGCATCGGACGCGGACAGGCGTTCGGCCGACGGCTTACCCAGGGCGGAACGCTCCATGGAGGCCAAGACCGGCGATGAGGGGGCGGGCGGGGCCGTCTGCGGGACGGCGCCCGCGGCCACGCCGAGCGTCAGGAGTGCGGTCAGAGTAAGCGCGCGAAGGCTGCGCCGGTGCTGCGTCGGGTGCATCGGGTCCTCGCCCAGGGGTGCAATCGTTGGGCGTAGGACGTGGCGGGGTGGATTGGATTCTCACTTTGGAGTTGCGAGGTCACATCGTCCAGAAGCCCTGCGACAACGAGTCACCCTGAGCGGCCTCATCCCGCGCGATCAGACGAGTTGCGCGAGCACCTTCCCCGCCAGCGGCCCGCCCGGCCGCCCGCCAAGGCGCCGGATCGCCGTCGGGGCGAGATCGAGGATGTCGGCATCCGGCTGGAGTGCCGCGCCCGCGGCGATGCCCGGGCCGCGCGCGAGCAGAAATCCGTAGGGCGTGTGATTACCGCTCCGGCCGTTCGGTATCCGCCCCGGCGTGGCGCGGTCGATTCGCCCGAGCGTGGCCGAGGCCACCGCCGCGTGCGGCGCGCCGGTGCTCTGGTGCCAGCGGACAATCAGATCGGGCAGCCGATCGCTCCGCTCGCCGGGCGGAAAGACTTCGGTCGACCGCCGAATCTCTTCGATGATCGGCGCACCGGTATCGGCGTCTCGGAAGCTCAGCAGCCCTTCGGTCAGCCGGGCACAGAGCGCCTCCATCTCCTCAGGAGCGACGATCCCGCGCGGCTCGCGGCCCCGGACGTTGAGCCGGATGTATCCGTTGAGGTCGGCCCGGAGCGTGAAGGCGGGCGTCTGGTCCCAGTTGACCCCGCCCGTCGTCCAACGGGTCATGACCCGGTTCTTGAGCGCGCCGGGCACGGCGTTGGTGAGCCCGCGTCGCAGCGACAGGGGCAGCGCCTCGCCGAATCGCCGGAGCAGGCCGTGGCGGGGCTTCGCCGCTGCCGGCCCGTGCAGCACCCGCGCGAGCATGTCGTCCAGGAAATCGACCCGCGCGCTGTTTTCCGCCATACCGTGGAGCGCGAAGACGAACACCGCGGCCCCGGGGGCCGCGGCCACAAGCCGGCCCACGGCCTCGTCGGCAGTGCGGTAGAGGTCGCGCAGCGCGCCGTCGTACCAGCCGCCGAGCTCGGGCGGCAAGTCGCCCTCCACGCTGGTGCGGTCCCAGAACCGGTGGCCGCCGCGATGGAGCGCCCCGAAGACGGCGATGCCGAGGTTCCAGGGCCGCTCGAGCAGCCAGGCCGCGAGCTCCGACGACCGGCGGGTGAGGCTGGTGAGCTCGGTGTGCAGCTCCCGCAGGTGGTCGAGGGAGGCTCGGCCGAACTCGTCGGTGCGGATCGGCGAGTCGCCGAAGCGCTGAACCACCTCGTCCAGCAGCGAGGGCGGATACGACTGCGGCGCCACCAGCTTGTCGTGGCTGCCCCAGCCCGTGACCTCGAGCCCGGGAAACGGCTCGGTGCCGGGCGTCATCGGAACGTCGTGGACGACGGCCTGGATGTCTCCGCCGATGTGGCGCCAGAAGGGCGCCACCGGCAGCCAGTCCGCACCCGGCGCCGCGAAGGCCATCTGCTCCTGCCGCCACTGGAAATCGTGATAGATGCCATGGTCCGACGGTGGCCGGCCGGTGTAGAATGTCGGCCAGGGCGAGCCGGTCAGATAGCGCGCGGACGTCGACAGCCGGCCCCAGGTGCCGCCCGCGCGGAGCGCCCGCAGCGTGGGCATGGTGCCGTCGTCCATCCAGCGCTCGACCAGCGAGGCGTCGGCGGCGTCGAGTCCGATGAGCAGGAGCTTGCGAGGGGAGTCGGTCATCGGGCGGAAGGATCGTCGGCGCCTGAACGCTTGTCAAAGGGGGCGCCGAAGCTCGTCGTCCTGCGGCTCATGCGCCGCGACTGGCGGATCCTGCTGGCGCGCGGGATCGTCGAGGGGCCTGCGGAACGGGAAGCATCGCAACGGTACCTGGACCTGGGAGGCGTCATGAAGCGCGGACGGCTCATGCTCGGGCTCATCACCGGCGTACTCCTCCTGGTGAGCAGCGCGGCGCACTCACTCCTCGGATGGCCGCAGTTCCGGCACGGGCTGACCGAGGCCCACGCGCCGGCCGATCTGATCGTGGGGCTGTCGCTCGGATGGCAGTTCGCAGGTCTGGCGATGCTGGTCTTCGGCGTCATC
>DASSYY010000234.1:0-5192 GCA_035703025.1 Gemmatimonadales bacterium
GGTCACCTCGGCGGCGGTCCACGCGCCGCGGCGGCGGCCGGCCTGGTAGTCGGCGACGGTGCCGTCGAGGGGATCCTGGTCGGTGCGGTTCCGGATCAGGCCCGGCAAGGCGACGAGTCCGGCGAGCCGGGCGAGGACCTCGCGGCGGGTGGGCGACATCTCAGGCGGCCGGCCCGTGCAGCAGGCGGCGCGGCGTCAGACGAGAGCAGGATTCCGGAAGCGCCGGGGGCCGCATCGGGGCTAATATAGCCGCCCTGTCCCCAACGACGAGGAGCTCGTTCGCCTAGCGTCACACCTCGTGCGCGCGCGCGAACCGCGCGATGTGCTCGGCGGCGCGGAACGCAAGCGCCTGGATCGTCATCGTCGGCTGGCCGCGGCCGGAGGTGACGAAGCTGCTGCCGTCGCAGATGAAGAGGTTGGGCACGTCGTGCGCCCGGTGGTAGCGGTCCACCACCGAGTCGCGCGGGTCGTTCCCCATGCGGGCGGTGCCCAGCAGGTGGAGGCCGCCGTCCAGGGGAAGCACCGGCTGATTCCAGACGTGCGTTGCCCCCGCCGCTTCCATCAGCTCCTGGGTCCGCTCGACGAACCAGAGCCGGGTCATCAGGTCGTCCGGATGCTCCTGATACGTCAGGCACAGGCCCGGCCGGCCGAACCGATCGGGATGGGCGGGGTCGAGCGTCACGGTGTTGGTCGGCACCGGCAGCGAGGTGAGGTGCGACATGAACCGCACCGTGTGGGTGTAGTAGTCGCTGAGCGCCTGCGCGTACTCGCTGCCCCAGGCCGGGACGTCGGGCGGCAGCCCATCCACCGCGAAGGCGATCGGTCCGGACGGAAAGCGCGCGTCGATGCCGCCGCCGCCGTAGAACCCGCGCGCCGGGTCGGCGTCGTAGAAGTCGTGCACGATGCGGCTGGCGACGGCGCCCTTGTACTCGTTGAGCGGGTGCTCGAACCGCCCGTTGGTGTACGCGTAGCCGTTGAACATGATGTGCCGTCCGACGGCGCCGCTCGAGTTGGCGAGACCGTCGGGAAACGCCGCTGACGCCGACAGCAGCAGCAGCCGGGCCGTCTCGGCGCCATTGGCCGCCAGCACCACCGCCCGCGCCGCCTGCCGCCGCTCCGTGCCCGCCTTGTCCCAATACACGACGCCGGTGGCGCGCCCGCGGGCGTCGGTCTCGACCCGATGGACGGTGGAGTCGGCCCGGATCTCGCACCGGCCGGTCGCCACGGCCTTGGGGATCGTGGTCACGAGCGACGACGACTTCGCGCCGAACTCGCACCCATAGTACGCGCAGTGCCCGCAGGCCTGGCACGCCAGCCGGCCCTGGCGCGCCTCCGACAGGATCGCCATCGGCGCGACCTGCGCGTGGAGACCGAGCGCGCGCGCCCCGCGCTCGAGCAGCACACCCGACGACTTGTTCGGCAGCGGCGGCACCGGGTAGGGGCGGGACCGCGGCGGATCGAACGGGCCGGGCGCACCCGAGACGCCGATCTCCCAGTCCACCTTGGTGTAGTACGGCTCCAGCTCCTCGTACGTGATCGGCCAGTCGGCGAAGGCGGTGCCGCCGATCGGCCCCCAGAGCGAGCGCTCCTGGAAGTCCACGGGGCGGAAGCGCCAGTAGTTGGCCGCGAAGTGCACGCTGCTGCCGCCCACCGCGCGGCGATACAGCAGCCCGCGCGCGCCGGTGACGCGCCCGGGCTCGGCTGCGCTGGTCCGAAACGTCTGGTTCGGCTCGAACGCCCGGTTCATCATGGCGAGCTCGCGCTCGAGCGCGAGCTCGTCGTGGGTGAAGTCGGACTCGTGCTGCCACGGCCCCTGCTCCATCGCCACGACATCGAACCCAGCGGTCGCGAGCTCCTGGGCCAGCACGCCGCCCGCGGCGCCGGTGCCGACGATGACGAAGTCGACCGTCTCGCTCTCGCCGAAGCTGCGCTGGATCATGCGGACCCCCGCGCCGCGCCCGCGCCAGCCTGCGCGTCGTAGTACCCGAACGGCGCCGTGTAGCTCGGCCGGTGGTCGATCCCGATCATGCTCCAGCCGGCGCCACCCCGGTTCCCGCCGTACGACGGGTCGGCGAACACGCCGGTGAGAACGAGCGTGCGGGCGGCTTTGAAGAAGTCGCTGCGCTCGATCTGCCGCAGGATCGCCAGCTGCCGCTCTCCGGCCAGCGCGGCGAAGCCGCGACGCCCGTCGAGCGCCCGCGCGCGGGCGTCGAGGTCGGCCAGGCCGGCGCGCACGACCGGCACGCTGCGGGCGAAGAACGGCTCGCGGAGCGCGCGATCCACGAACCGGACGGCGCCCAGCTCGACGGCGCCGGGCGCGCCGTGGACCGACGGGAAGATCTGCGCTGCAAACGCCTCCATCGCCCTGGTCTCGGCCGGGGTGAGTCCCGTGTAGGGGCCGCTGTTCGCATCCTCGCGCGTGCATCCCTCGAGCGAGCCAAGCCAGGAAAGTTCGAGCGACAGCCAGGCGACCGTGGCGGCACGGCCCGCGTCGGCCAGGAAGGCGCGGCGGGTGGAGGGAGTGAGAGGCATGCCTGAACATAGGAAGCGGCGACGGCGCGTGAAGATCCATTGTCGAGCGTGGGGCCAGACCACTCGGGAGGCGCCTACACGATCGTGGCGAGGATGTCGATGCCGCGGCGGATGTCGGCGGGCGGGACGTTGGCGTAGTTGAAGAGCAGCCCGGGCACCGGGCGGTGGGCGTGGTAGTAGCGGGACAGCGCCGGCAGATCCAGGCCCTTGAGGGCGGCGCGCCGCGAGATCTCCAGGTCGTCCGCGCCCGGCTGGAGCCACCCGGTCGCGTACAAGCCGGTATCGGCGCGCTTCACCTCGATCCGGCCGGGCAGCCGGCGGGCGATGGCGTCGAGCAGGACGTCGCGCCGCTCGCGGTACAGCGCCCGCATCCGGCGAATGTGCGCGCTCAGGTGCCCGGCCGTGATGAAATCGGTCATCACCGCCTGCATGAAGCTGGGCGAGAACCCGTCCACGAGGGTGCGCGCGGCCACGAACGCGTCCACCAGGCCCTCGGGCACCACGACGAACGCCATCCGGAGCGTTGGAAAGAGCACCTTGCTGAAGGTGCCGACGTAGATGACCCGGCCGCCGGGCTCCAGTCCCTGCAGCGCTGCCAGCGGCCGGCCGCTGTAGCGGAACTCGCTGTCGTAGTCGTCCTCGATGACCCACGCCGACGCGCGGGCCGCCCACCCGAGCAGCGCCAGCCGGCGCGCCTGGCTCATCGTGACCCCGAGCGGAAATTGATGCGACGGGGTCACGTAGGCGAGCCGCGCCTCCGGCGCCATCGCGAGACCCGCGTCCACGATCAGTCCCTCGTCGTCCACCGGCACGGAGACGATCTTCGCACCCGCGCCGTGCAGCGGGGCCCACGCGCCAAGGTATCCCGGCTCCTCCAGCCAGGCCGGGTCGCCGGGATCCAGCAGCAGCCGCGCGGCCAGATCGACCGCCTGGTGCGAGCTGTTGAGGATGATGATCTGCCGCCAGTCGCAGGCGACGCCGCGCGCGGTGGCCAGGTGGGTTACGAGCGCCTCCCGAAGCGGGCGATAGCCCGCCGCGTTGCCGTGCCCGAGCGAATCGCCCTGCCAGAGGCGCGCACGGCGGGCGATCAGCCGCCGCCAGGTCCGGAGCGGCACGGCGGAGAGGCTCGGCATTCCCCGGGCGAAGAGCCGGCGATTGGGCTGCTCCATCGCCTCCGGGAATGGCTGGTTCATCCGGCGCACCCAGATCTCCGCCCGGCTCGCGGCCGCGATGGCGAGGCGTCCCCGCGCCGACAGCGCATCCGCGGCCGATGGGGCCGCCTGGGGCACCGCGGCGGCACGGGGCTTCCGCGGCGGGCGCTCCGGCTGCGGAATCGCCGACGCGACGTAGGTCCCGGCTCCCACCCTCCGGGTCAGGAACCCTTCGGCCTCGAGCTGGGCGAACGCCACCTCGACCGTGGTCCGCGAGACGCCGAGGTCGGCCGCGAGCGTGCGGGACGACGGCAGCCGGGCCCCGGGCGCGAGGCTGCCGGACAGGATGGTGCCGCGAATGCGTTCGTGGATCTGGCGGTGGAGGGTGACGACGGGATCGGTCGCGAGGCGGTGAAAGACCGGAAGCGGCACGCCTGCGCTGTGCTTGGTCATGCACCCCTCTGATCGGATCGGAACGACTCTACACTTTCACCTCACCGATCTTGTCGGTCCCGCCGCCGGCAGGCAAGAGCGCCGGATCCGGCACTGGGGGATCAGGGGCGACTGAACACTGCGCCGTGCGGGATTCCCTTCGCGGTCCCGCCGTGGGGCCAGGTCTTGTCATCCATCCGGAAGCCGGGCTCGGTCGCCCCTTCCTCCCGGAAGCGCTCGTCGACCGCCAGGCGGCCGGTGGCGGAGTCGAAGCGCGCGATCATCACGCGATGCTTCATGCCGCCGTAGCCGGTGATCACCACCCGTCGCTGGTCGGGCGACATGGCGATCCAGTGCGGCACGTCGTCCGGCCCGAGCGTGACCCGGCCCACCTCCCGCGGAGCGGAGGGGTCGCTGATGTCGAGGCTCACGACCGCGCTCCAGGCGGGGACCGTCACCAGGTAGTAGTGGCCCGAGGTCACCGGGATGGCGCAGTACGTCCCGGGCTTGCGGGGGAACGACGCCACCAGCCGGGCCGACGGTGCGTCGGTCTCCAGCCCCTCCATCAGATAGAGACCGCAGGCGAAGGTGGAGACCAGGACCGTCCGGCCGTCGGCCAGGACCCGCGGCTCGGCCGTCAGCATCGACTCGTCGCCGGCCGGGCCGTTCGGCAGCGTGATGGTGTGCAGCGGCGTCAAGTCGGAGAGCCGCCAGATCTGGAGCTGGCGCGAGGCGGGGGACAGGCCGTGCATGTCGGTCGTAGTCGTCACGATCCGGTCGAGCGCGGGGACGATGCCGGCGCTGTAGACCCGCGTCGCCGGATCGAGGCCCGGGGTGTCGGCCGAACGAGCACGGACCGGCCGGCCGGCGGGCGTCATCTCGACGAGCCCGCCGGGCGTCATGCCGGAGGGGCCGTGCTGCATCTGGAAGGTCGCGAGGACGTGGCCGCCGGGCAGCCGGAGGAACGAATGCGGATGGCTGTAGCCCTCGACGTCCCCGAACTGCCCGGCGAGGCGCGGACGCGCGGGCGTGGTCAGGTCGAAGACGAAGCTCTCGCCCGAGCCGAAGCCGTTGGCG
>DASSYY010000042.1:0-2989 GCA_035703025.1 Gemmatimonadales bacterium
CCGGAGCCAGCCCAGCTTCGGCGGCGACCGTCTGCGCGTCCGCGGACGGCCCCACCGCCCAGACTTCGACCGTAGCCCTGGCCAACTCCGCGCTCTGCCTGGTCAATCAGGAGCGCACCTCCCGCGGTCTCAAGCCGCTCAAGCCCAACCGTCGTTTGGCCAAGGCCGCGAACAACCATGCTCGGGACATGGTTGCGCGCGGCTACTTCTCACATGACTCCATGAACGGAGCGTCGTTCGTGGATCGGATCCGCAGGGCGGGGTACGTGCCGGCACGCGTGTTCCCGTCCCTCGGCGAGGACCTCGCCTGGGGGTCGGGAGCGCTCGGCACGCCGCGCGAGATCGTCCAGAGCTGGATGGAGAGCGCGGGCCACCGGGCCAACATCCTCAACCCGAAGTTCCGCGAAGGCGGGATGGGCGTCGCGTTCGGTGACGTGGGCGCCGGCGAGGAAGGCGTCACGTACGCCCTCGACTTCGGGTCCGGCGGCCGCCGCTAGTAGATCGTCACCGGCGTGCCGACCCGCATCAGGCGGGCCAGGCGCAGGATGTCGCGGTTGCGCATCCGGATGCATCCGTGGGAGACGCGGCCTGGCAGCAGGTACGGCTGGTTGGTCCCGTGGATGCCGACGAAGCCGCCGCCCGGCCAGTCCGTGAGGACCGATGAGCGGGCGTTCAGGCCGAAGGCCATCGCGCCGTAGATGCCGCCCGGCGGGAAGCCCTGCAGGCGGTCGCGTATGTAGAACTGGCCCTTCGGCGTCGGCCAGCGCTTCTGCCCGATCCCGATGCGGCTGCGAAAGACGAGGCGGCCGGCGCGGATGAGCTTCGCCTGGAGGCGCTTCGTGTCGATCCGCAGCCAGGTGCGGACGCGGTGGAAGCGGCCGAGCGCGTCGTCGCTCACCCAGCCGGTGCTGTTGTTCGGGAGGATCGGCAGGCGGACCCGGATCCAGGTGCGGCCGGCTTCGTCGGTCGTGCGGGCGAGGACCGCGACGAGCTCGTCGGTGCCGTCCTGGGTCTTCAGGCGCAGCCGCGCGACGGCCTTCGCGCGCGGGTCGGGCGTCTTGCGGGCGATCGCCTTGCGCAGGACGAAGGCCCAGCGCGACGTGTGGCCCAGCTCCGAGAGGCGCTCCAGGCGCGGCGTGCGCGGCGGATCCTGGGAGGCGGGCGGTGCGGGCGCGGGCGCCTGCGGGCCGGGCTCCTGCGCATGCGCAGGGGAGACGACCGCCAGCGTCACGAGCCCGATCGCGATCCGCACGCGCATCCATCTCCAACGTACCGGCGTTTCGATTCCGCTGATTCAGGCCAGGACAACTACATGGAGATCCCAGGCACGCCCCTAGGCCCAGACGCTCCCGAGCCGGCACCGCCGGAAGGCCCCGATACACCCGGCGCGCCGGTGCCGTCGCCCGACCCGCGTGGCCCGGAGACGCCCGACGAGCCGATCGAGCCGCAGGAGCCGCAGCCGGGTGCGGCCTAGCTGACGCCCGGGAGTCAGCGAGGCCGTCGCTCGGCCTGGCGAGCGTGCTCGGCCATCTCGCGCGGGCCGTGCAGTTCCGAGGTCTACGCCGCCTTCCCAACGAGGTTCGACCTGCGCGGCACGTTGATGAGGTCGAGCACCGCCTCCTCCACGCGACCCTGGATCGCCGGCTGGCCGAGGTCGGGCTCGTCGCCGAGGTCGATCAGCACCGGCTCGATCGTGAAGCCGTCGCGGAACCGGTCGAAGACGCGCGGGTCTATGTATGACGCGCGCGCGACCGCCGGCGTGTTGCCGAGGAAGTACGCGACCTCCTTGACGGCAGCGGTGATCATCCGCTTGTTCGCGGTCTTCACCTTGCGCCGCTCAGGCTCGGTGGTGGCGAGCGCGATGGCCGCCAGCAGGGTCCCCGCCCAGGTGCGGAAGTCCTTGGCGGTGTACTCGTCCCCCGCGGCGTCCTTCACGTAAGCGCGGATGTCGGGTGACTTGATGTCGCGCCACCTTCCCTTCTCGTCGCGGTAGGCCAGCAGCTCGTCGCCGCCGCCGCGCCGGCGCTTCAGCTCGCGGACGATCTCGGCGACCGGCTTGTCGACGACATAGCGGACATGACGGATCCCGCTCTTGCCGGTGAAGTCGAAGTTGATCGCGTCGTTGTCGGCGACGGTCACGTGGTCCTTGCGCATCGTCGCCAGCCCGTAGCTGTCGTTGTCCTCGGCGTAGCTCTCGCCGCCGATGCGCAGGAAGCCCCGGTCCAGCAGGCGGACGGCTGCGGCCAGCACGCGAGTCTCCGTCAGGCCCTTGCCGCGCAGATCTCTCTCCACGCGCTCGCGCATGGCCGGCAGCGCCTGCGCGAAGCGGACCATCGAGTCGAACTTCTTGCGGTCCTGCCGCTCGCGCCACTTCTGGTGGTAGATGTACTGCTTGCGGCCGGCGGCGTCGAAGCCCGTCGCCTGGATGTGGCCCATCGGGTAGGGGCAGATCCAGACCTCCTCCCACGCCGGCGGGATCGCCAGCTCGCCGATGCGCTCCAGCACGTCCGCATCCGAGATGCGGTTGCCCTCCTCGTCGAGGTATTCGAAGCCCTTGCCGCGCCGCCGGCGGGCGAGGCCGGGGCCGCTGCAGTCGGATCGCTTCAGACGCGCCATGGAAGGGCTATCTGCCCGCATCCGGCCAAGCGCAACCACGCCTATCCTGCGTATGGATGCCCGCTTCGCTGGACGGCCTGGATCGCGCGCAGCTCGCGGCCGTCACGCACCGCGGCGGCCCGCTCCTGATCCTGGGCGGGCCGGGCACGGGCAAGACGCACGTGCTGGCGCACCGCGCCGCCTGGCTGGTGGAGGAGGGAACGGCGGCAGAGAGCGTGCTGGTGCTCGGGCCTACCGCAGCCGCTGCGGCCGACCTGCGCCGCCGGATCGAGGCCCTGATCGACACCGCCTACGACGAGCTGTCGGTGTTCGGGGCGCAGGAGCTCTGCGAGCGCGTCCTGCGCGACGAAGCGCTCGAGGCCGGCCTGGACCC
>DASSYY010000403.1:0-2676 GCA_035703025.1 Gemmatimonadales bacterium
ATCGGAGTCGGAGCCTCGCGGAGCTGTTCCGCGAGCGCACGGAGGTCGGCCTCACCGTCTATCCGCCGAACACCGCGCCGGACAGCGCCGACGTCTTCGACTATGAGGAGCCCACCACCGCGGGCCCACGTCTCCTCTTCAGCGTGCGCCCGGTACCGCCCGAGCAGGGCACGGCCAAGGAGCTGGCCTACGAGCGCGGCAGCCGGCTCGTCACCTGGCTGGTGCTGCTCGTCATCGGGCTCGGCCTGAGCCTGACGGCCAGGCCGCTCGAGCGGCTGGCACTCCTGGCGGCGCTGGTCTGGCTGGCCGTGCGTGCCCCTGTGGGCCCCGCGCTGGGTCTCCAGCCGCTCTTCTCCCCGGCCACCTTCTTCCGTCCCGTGCTTGGCCCGCTCTCGGGCAGTGCGGGCGTGCTGGCGCTGGTGGGCCTTCTGCTCACCGTCGGGGGCGTCTGGCTCTGGCGGCAGCGGCTCCCGCGTCGCTGGTACGGTCTCGCCCTCGGCGGGGCGCTGCTGCTGTTCTCGCCCTATCTGATCAGCAGCCTCGGCCGCGGCATTACGCCGCCGGCGGACGGCGTGTCGATCGGCCTCTGGCTCAGCTGGCACCTGGCGCTGATGGTGTCCGCCTCGGCCCTGATCGTGCCGACGGCCGCGCTGTTCCGGGGCCAGGGCGCGGAGCCCCGGAACTGGGCGCACATCGCCGCCGGTGTGATCATCGCGCTGGCCGCGTCGGTCATCGGGGTGCTGGTGTGGAGCCCGCGCGGCGGCTGGCCGGACTGGTACACGTTCCTCTGGACGCCGGCGCTCCTCCTCGTGACGCTGCCGGCCCCGCGGTGGGCCGCTATCACCGGGATCGCTCTGGTGGCCGGCAGCTCGTCCGCCCTGGTAACCTGGGGTGCCGAGCTGGCCGGCCGCGTCCAGGTGGCGCAGCGGGATGTGGCCCGGCTAGGAGGTGAGCCCGATCCCCTGGCCGTGCCGCTGCTGGAGCGGTTTGGGGAGGAGCTTCGTCGCTCGGCGCCACCGGAGAGCGCCTCGGCCATGTACGCGCTGTGGCACGGCTCCGCGCTGGGCTCGCAGGGCTATCCGTCCCACCTCGCGCTCTGGTCCACGAAGGGCGCCCTGGTGGACGAGCTGGTGCTCGATTCGCTGGACTTGCCGCCCTCCCTGCTCTCGACAATGGTGCGTGGCTTCGCCCCGGGCGACACCCTCCAGGTGGCGCAGGTCCTTCGCGTGCCCGGCGTGCACTACGTGCTCATGGTCCGGGTCGCGGCGGACGAGGTGATGACGGCCGCCGTGGGGCCGCGTTCCGAGCTGGTGCAGCGAGGCCGCGTCGGGCGGCTGCTCGATCCGGGGAGCCAGCAGTCGCCGCTGTACCGGCTCACGCTGAGCCCGCCGGCCGACCCTTCCGCCGCTACCCCGCGCCCGCGCTGGAAGCGCGCAGGGTGGTCGGTCCGCAACGAGTACCCGCTGGAGCTCCCCGGCGGGCGACGCGTGGTACATGCCGCAATCGACCTGCGGGGGCCGGTGCCGCTGTTCGTGCGCGGCGTGCTGGTCGTGCTGCTGGACGCGGCGGTGCTGGCGCTGCTCTGGCTCGTGGCCGAGCTGATCGCCGGCGTGCGGCTCCGTCCTCCCCGGTGGCGCAGCCTCTCCCGCTCGTTCCGCATCCGGCTCGCGGTCACCCTCGGCGCCTTCTTCCTCCTCCCGGCGATCGGGTTCGCGGCGTGGAGCTTTGCCCGCCTCGCCGAGGAGGTCGAGCGGAGCCGCGACCTGCTGATCACGCAGACCCTGCGCGACGCGGTGCTCACGGCGGGCGGCCTCGTCCGCGGCGGCAGCCCGCCGCCGGATGAGCGGCTGCGTGAGCTGAGCCGCCGGATCGACGCGGACCTGGCCCTGTATCTGGGCGGGCGCCTCGCCGGCACGAGCACCCAGGTGCTCGAGGACCTCGGCGTCATGCCGCAGCTGATGGACCCCGACGCCTACGATGCGCTCGCCATCGACGGCGAGCTCGAGGTGACGCGCGACGGCTCGATTCCATCGCTGGCCGAGCGGATCGGCTACCGGGTCGTCCAGCCCGGGGGCCCGACCGACATCGGCGTGCTGGCCACGCCGCAGCTCGCGGACGATTCGTCGCTCGCCGTGCGCCAGCTCGACCTGGCGCGGGTGCTGCTGCTCACGACGCTGGCGGGCGTGGCGGCGGCCCTGGTCGGCGCACAGCGCGCGTCGCGGACGCTGTCCCGGCCCGTCGCCGAGCTCCGGCGCTCGGCCCTCGCGCTCGGGCGCGGACAGCCCATGCCCGGGCACGCCGACCATCCGCCGCTCGAGTTCGAGCCGGTGTTCGGCGCGTTCGAGCGCATGGCCGCGGACATCCGGAGCAGCCAACAGGCGCTCGAGCAGGCGCGCCGGCGGACCTCGGCCGTGCTCGGCACGGTGGCGACGGGCGTCGTCGGCATCGACCCCGAGGGCCGGGTCCTGATCGCCAACCGGCAGGCCGTCGACCTGGTCGGGGTGGACCTGGAGGAGGGGGCGCCGCTGCTCGATCGCCTGGGTCCGGAATGGATGCCGTTCACCACCGCCGTCCGCCGTTACCTCCAGGACGCGACCGCCGAGCCTACGGCCGAGCTCGAAGCTGGCGGGCGCCGGATCTCCTTCCAGCTCGCGTCGCTGGGGCCGGAAGTACGCG
>DASSYY010000013.1:0-21941 GCA_035703025.1 Gemmatimonadales bacterium
GTGGCCGTGTACTCGGGTATCGGTGGCTGGGCCGGCATCGGTGTGGCCGCGGGCATCGGCGCTGAGGATCCGACCGCCGGTCTCGGCGCGCTCGGCGCCTTCGGCGACGCTGGCCAGTTCAGCACCCAGGGCGGCGTCATGACCGTCTTCGGGCTGAAGAACCCGACCATGAAGTAAGCTCGACCATCGGGCCGGCCGGAGGGGATACCCTCCGGTCGGTCCGGGGGTAGATTACGAAATGAGCACGGCGCCGGGGCGCGGTCAGCTCCGGCGCCGTGGTCTTTAGGCCAGGGCCAGTCGAACGGCCGGCCTGGCCGCTACCCCTAGCTCGACAGGGTAACCCAATGTCGCGGATAGCTTTTCCCCTCGCCCGACTGCTGCTGGGCGGCGCCCTTGCCACCGGCATGGCGACGCCGGCCGAGGCCCAGCGCCCTGCGCCGCGCGAGGCCGGCCTGATTCGGGTGTGCGCCGACCCCGACAACATGCCGTCCTCGAATGACAAGGGCGAAGGGTACGAGAACAAGATCGCCGAGCTGATCGCGAAGGAGCTGAACTCCAAGCTCAGCTACGTCTGGTACCCCGTCCGCCGGGGCTACTTCCGCATCATCAACGGCATGTATTGCGATATGGCGGTCGAGGCCCCCGCCGGGCTCGACCTCGCCGGCGTCACCACCCCCTACTTCCGCTCCGGCTACGTCTTCGTGACCCGGCAGGGCAGCGGCCTGGAGGACGTCCGGACGCTCGCCGATCCGAGACTCAAGCGCCTCAAGATCGGGGTCAACATCTTTACTTCGGACGGCGAAAACTCGCCGCCGGCCATGGCGCTGAGCCGCTACGGCGTGGTGGGCAACCTCACCGGGTACAGCACGTTCTTCAGCGACCAGGTGCGTCCCGAGGACATCATCAAGGGCGTCGAGAAGAAGGACGTGGACCTGGCCATCGCGTGGGGACCGGTCGCGGGCTATTACGCCAAGCAGTCGTCGGTCCCGCTGACGCTGACACCGCTTCCGGCGCGGGACTCGCTGAGCGACTTCCCCTTCCAGTACAACATGGGCATCGCCGTGCGCCGCCGGGACAAGGAGTTCCGGGACAGCCTCCAGGCCGTGCTCGAGCGCAAGCGTCCGGAGATCGACGCGATTCTCAAGCAGTTCAACGTCCCGGTCATGCCGATCGTGACGGAGCACCCCGAGAACTCTTCGGCCGAGACGGCCAAGAAGGCGGGCGCTGGCTGAGCAGGAGATCCGGCATGGCGGTTGCGTACGTAGCCGTGCCGTGGTCTGCCGTTCCAATCGTGGCACAAGAGTTCGTCAACCAAGAGTCTTGACGCCGGCCGCCCCTCCGGTGCGGCCGGCTTTGGTCCCCGGTCCTCCCCTCTGCGTAGGAAAGGAACGCTTGCGAGCATGCGCACGCCCCTCACCACCGCTCTCCGCCGCATCGTGCTGGGTGCGGGCCTCCTGGTAGCCGCCACGGCGGTCACGACGCGCGCCGACGCCCAGGAGCTCCGGGATCAGTACCATACGGCCCCCAGGGACACGGTGTCCCAGGACGTGTACGACGGCTGGAAGCAGTTCAACCTGAACTGCGCGCGCTGTCACGGGGAGGACGCGCTCGGAACGTCCTTCGCGCCGCACCTCATCGTCTCGCTCAAGCCCGATGGTCCGGTCAACACGAAGGAGCTCTTCATGCAGACCGTGTGCGCCGGCCGCCCCGAGAAGGGCATGCCGTCGTGGTGCGCGCTCGGCATGGAGATCCCGACGATCGACAAGATCTACAGCTATGTGAAGGCCCGAAGCGATGCCAAGATGGCCCCGGGACGACCCGCGGTGAAACGACAGGGTTGACCTGCGGCGCAGCCCGGCAGGAAACCTCCGGGAGGGCGGGACCGCGAAGGTGCGGTCCCGTTTGCGTTGGACGGTTGGCCATCCGGCGGAGAGCCGCATAACTTCACGGAGATGACCATGCTCCTGTCCCCTCTGCTGGCCGCCCTCATGGCCGTCACGACGACTCCCGCCGCCGGCGCGCGCGCCCTGCCCACGGCGGTCGACACGCCGGCCGTCCGCCTCGACGCGGCTCAGCTCAAGGCGCGGCTGGCGGCGAGCGAGGGCGATACGCCGCCCGACCTCTCCGGCGTCGACCTGAGCGGGCTCGACCTGCGGGGCCTCGACTTCCGCCGGGCCACGCTCACCGGCGCCCGCCTGACCGACGCCAATCTCGGAGGCGCCAACCTGTTCTCGTGCGATCTCACGGATGCCGTCGCGGCCGGGGTGAACCTGAGCCGTGCGAACCTGGACGGCAGCGTGCTCCGGCGGGCGGATCTTCGGAAAGCCAACCTCGAGGGCGCCAGCCTCTTCGCGACGATCATCGAGGCGGCCGACCTGAGCGGCGCCAACCTGTCCGGCAGCCGCATCATCGGTTATCTCCGCGGCGCCAAGCTGGTCGGCGCCGTGCTCGTCAACGCCAACATCGGCGCAGACCCCGGCAATCAGTCGATGGGCGTGATGCGCGCCGCCTTCGTGAGCGCCGACCTCTCGGGCGCCGACTTCACGGGCGCCAACCTGTTCAAGGCCGACTTCTCCCACGCGACCCTGGCCGGTGCCCGCCTCGTGCGCGCCGACCTCAGCAACTCCGAGCTGGTCCAGACCGATCTGACCCGGGCCGACCTCACCGAGGCCAAGCTCGTGCAGGCCAACGTTGACGGCGCCGATTTCCGGGGCGCCGCGGGCCTGGACCGCGCGCAGGGTTTCGACCAGACCCGCAACCGTGACAAGGCAATCCTCGATGCGAAATGATCTCCTGGCGGCCGGCGCCGCCCTCGTGCTCCTAGCGGCCTGCCAGAAGGGCGAGAGCCCTGCTCGCGGCGAAGCTGCCGTCGCGGACAGCGCCGCGGGAGCGGCGGCGGCCGGACCCGGCGCGGGCGTGCTCCTCGCCTACGTGACGAACGAGGACTCGCAGGAGCTCACCGTCATCGACACCCGGACCGACAGCGCGATCGCGTCCATCCCGGTCGGCACTCGGCCCCGCGGTGTGCGGGTGAGCCAGGACGGCCGGACGGTGTTCGTGGCACTGAGCGGCTCGCCCAAGTGCCCGCCGACCATGCCGGATGAGGAGTGCGAGAAGCTCAAGGCGGACAAGTCGAAGGACGGGATTGCGGTGGTCGACGCGGCGAGCCATGCGGTCACGCGCGTGCTCCCGGGCGGCTCCGACCCGGAGAACTTCGACATCAGCCGCGACGGCGCCACGCTGTTCGTCTCGAACGAGGATGCGGGCACGGCGTCGATCGTGGACATCGCCAGCGGAAAGATCCGCTCGACGGTCAAGGTCGGAAAAGAGCCCGAGGGCGTCCGCCTCCACCCGGACGGCAACACGGTCTGGGTCACCGGCGAGACCGATCACAACGTCACGGTCCTCGATACCAAGACGGGGGCGGTGGTGGGCCAGGTCGAAGTCGGCAAGCGGCCCCGCTCCCTGGCCTTTACGCCCGACGGCTCGCGTGCCTACGTGACCTCGGAGGTCGACGGCACCGTCTGGGTCCTGGACGCGGCGGCCAGAAAGTCGCTCAAGGTCATCCGCATGCCCGAGGGGTCCAAGCCCATGGATGCCGAGGCGTCGCCGGACGGGCGGCGGATCTACGTCTCGAACGGCAGGGGCGGCACGGTCTCCATGATCGACGTGACGTCCGATTCCCTCGTCGGATCCGCGACGGTAGGCCAGCGGCCCTGGGGCATCGCCCTCACCCCCGACGGGCGGAAGCTGTACTCGGCGAATGGACCCTCCAACGACGTCAGCGTCGTGGACGCGGAGCGGCTCACCGTGCTGAAGAAGATCCCGGTCGGCAAGATCCCCTGGGGTGTCGCCCTCGGGCGGGCGCCCTGATGGGCGGCTCCGCGTGACGCGCCTGCCGGCGCTTGCCATCGTCGCGTCCCTGGCCCTGGCGCTCGGTGGCGCGCGGGCGCCGGGGCCGCAGGCCCTCGCGGTCGCCCCGGACGCGCAGGCGGGCTTGCGCGCGCTCTGGCGCCAGAGCGCCGCCGCGCGGGCCGAGCGGGTGGCCTGCCTCGCAAGCGTCGTGGATGGCGACACGCTCCGGATCGTGCGGATCCTTCCGCTGCTCTCCGGCGCGGACTCGTTGGCGGTGTCCGCGACCTCGTCGCTCGACCGGTGCGGTCCACCCGAGTGGCAGGGCACGGTGCACACCCATCTCGCGCTGGCCGACGGCCAGCGGCCCAACGCGCAGTTCTCCGGCTCCGACCGGGGCGTCATGCTGATGTGGTGGCAGCGGTGGAAGATGGACGGGACGTTCTGCCTGCTCTACGCCGAGAACGAGGCCCACTGCGAGATCGATGGCGCGGGGCTGGTGATCCTGCCGAGCACGAGATACTGAGATCCATGCTCCGGCCCGGGCTTCCCGCGATCCTGGTGGCGGCACTGACGTGGCTGCCGGGTCCGGCCGCGGCCCAGAGGGACAGCGCGGTCGCCCATAGCGACGGCGGGCCCGCGGCGGCCGAGACCGATTCCGCACCTCCTGCCCCCCAGCCTGCGTTCCGGTTCAGCCCCGAGGCCGGCCTGGGCCTCCGGGCGCTCTGGGAGCAAAGCGTGGCCGCCAAGCAGGAGCGGGTCGCCTGCCTCGGTGCCGCGATCCGGAACGACACCGTGTTCGTGGACCACATCCTGGCCCTGGCACCCCAGGAGGCCGATTCGATGAGCATCTCGGCCGCCGCCTCCGTCGAGCGGTGCGGCCCGCCCGAGTGGCAGGGGACGGTCCACACCCACGTCGCGCTCTATACGGCCGAGCTCCCGTCCAAGCGGTTTTCCGCGCAGGACCGCGGCGTGATGCGTCAGTGGTACGGGCGCTGGAACGCCGACGGGGTCTTCTGTGTGGCGTACAGTGCTCGCGATGCGCACTGCGAGGCGGACGGCGTCATCGGCGGCCTCCGGTCACCTCCGATCATCGTCCGCTGAGCCCGTCGTGCCGGCTGCCACGCTCCTGCTGACCGCTCTCCTGCTGGCCCCGCCTGCCGCCAGGCGTCCATCCGATGACCGTCCGTTCTGGAGCGATCGGCCGACGGCCTCGGCGTTCACCCGTCGGATCGATCAGCGACTCACGGAGGCCCGGGCAATCAGGGGGCGGCTCCTCACGGTCCGCGGCCGGCGCACCATCGCGAACACGCTGACCCTCTACGACCAGCTCCGGCGCGACTTGGAGGGCGCGGACAATCAGACTTCCCTGATCGCCGCGGTGCACCCGGATTCGGCGGTCCGCGCCGCCGCGGAGGCGGCCGCCCAACGCGTCGCGGCGCTCGCCACCGAGGTCTCGCTGGACCGCCGCATCTACGATGCCCTCGGCGCGATGGACACCGTCGCCGCGGACGCCGCCACCCGCTATTACGTGCAGCGCACGCTGCTCGGGTTCCGCCTGGCCGGCGTGGACAAGGACGAGGCCACCCGAGCCCGCATCCGCACGCTCAACGAGGAGCTGATCGCCGTCGGTCAGGAGTTCAACCGCAACATCCGCGAGGGCGGCAGGACGGTAGCGGTGGACTCCGCGGGTGAGCTCGCGGGCCTGCCGGAGGACTTCATCGCGGCCCATCCGCCCGGCGCGGACGGGCGCATCGTGTTGACGACCGAGTACCCGGACGCGATCCCGGTGTTCACCTACGCCCGGAGCGACGATCTCCGGCGGCGGATGCGAGTCGCCTTCGACACCCGGGCGTACCCGAAGAACATGGCGGTGCTGGATCGGCTCATCGCCACCCGGGCGGAGCTGGCCCGCCTCCTCGGGTTCGGCTCGTGGGCCGACCTCGCCACCGCCGACAAGATGATCGGCTCGGCGGCGAACGCGTCGGCGTTCATCGACCGGATCGCCGAGGCCTCGCGTCCGGCAGCGGAGGCGGAGTACCGCCGGCTGCTCGACCGCAAGCGCCAGGACGATCCGTCGGCCACCGCCGTCAACCGCTGGGAGTCGGGCTACCTGCGCGAGCTGGTGCGCCGTTCGGCGTACGATTTCGACTCGCAGAAGGCTCGGCCCTATTTCCCGTACGAGGCGGTGAAGCGGGGCGTGCTCGACCTCTCGAGCCGCCTCTTCGGCGTCACGTTTCGCCGCGTCACGGTGCCGGTGTGGGACCCGTCCGTGGAAGCCTACGAGATGTTCGAGGGTGGGCGGCGGGTAGGACGGTTCTACCTCGACATGCATCCGCGACCCGGGAAGTACTCCCACGCGGCCCATTTCGCGATTCGGAGCGGCGTCGGGCGCCAGGATCTGCCCGAAGGTGCGCTCGTGTGCAACCTGCCCGGCGGGACGCCCGGCGATCCCGGGCTCATGTCGCACGACGATGTCAGGACGGTCTTTCACGAGTTCGGCCACCTGCTCCACGCCCAGCTCGGCGGGCGCGGGCGGTGGCTGGGGCAGAGCGGCGTGAAGACGGAGTGGGACTTCGTGGAGGCGCCGTCGCAGATGCTGGAGGAGTGGATCCGGGACCCGGCGGTGCTCGCCACCTTCGCCCGCCACTACGAGACGGGGGAGCCGATTCCGGCGGAGCTCGTCCGGCAGATGAACGCGGCCGAGGCATTCGGCCGGGCGCTCGACGTGCGGGCGCAGATGGCGCTCGCGCGGATCTCGCTCTCGGTCTACGACCGCCCGCCGGCACAGGTGAACACCGACTCGATCGTGCAGGCCGTCAGCGCCGCCTACCTGCCGTACCCGCCGATGTCCGAGACCCATTTCCAGGCCTCGTTCGGACACCTCGTCGGCTACTCGGCGGTCTACTACACCTACATGTGGTCGCTGGTCATCGCGAAGGATCTGTTCAGCGGGTTCGACCGGGCCAATCTGCTCGCCGCCGCGCCCGCCCGGCGCTACCGCGAAGCGATCCTGGCGCCGGGCGGGACGGCCCCCGCCGCCGTGCTCGTCGAGCGCTTCCTCGGCCGCCCGTTCAGCTTCGACGCCTGGCGGCGCTGGCTGGACTCGGGCGACTAGCGGCCGGACTCAGGAGAACGGCCGCCGCGCGAACAGCGACTTGGGACGGGCGCTCCACAGCTTGGCGTCGAGGCCCCAGGTCCGCCCCGCCCGCGCGAAGTAGAACGCGATCATCAGCGTCACCAGCACGAGGTGGAAGCCCTGCTGCCCGGGCGACATCCACTGCGTGGCCAGGCCGTAGTTCACCGCCAGCGCGAGCCCCACGATCGACGCGATCCCCGTGCACAGCCCGAGCGTGAGCCCGATCCCCGTGATCGTCTCGCCGATGGCCGTGAGGTGGGCGAAGGCCTCGGGATGCGTCAGGACCGTATTGTCGAGAAAGTGCTTGTAGAACAGGATGGGGTTGTCGGCCGCCTGCTTGCTGACGATCGTGGGCATCACGCTGACCCACCGCGCCGAGGCGCCCGGCACCGGGATCACGCCCCCCAGGAACACGAGCCCGATCTTGGTGTAGACCGCCTTCGCGAAGTACAGGCCGACGACGATGCGCGCGAACGCGAGCCAGCGATCGGGGTGGGACATGCTCACGACGGGGCGGGACGAGTAGGCCATCAGCCGCGGCTCCTGGGTTGAGTATCCACGCTAAAGGTCGACCCCCACCTCCGAAAACACAAACGTCCAGGTGTCCGTCAGCTCGTCGAGCACTTTCGAGAGCGGCTTCCCCGCGCCGTGCCCCGCGCGCGCCTCGAGGCGCAGCAGCACTGGGTGCGCGGACGCCGTCGCGGCCTGCAGCCGGGCCGTCATCTTCCGCGCGTGCATCGGGTCCACCCGGGTGTCGCTCTCGGCGGTGGCGAGGAGGACGGCCGGGTAGGCCGTGCCCGGCCGCACGTGATGGTAGGGTGAATAAGCGCGGAGCCAGGCGAACGCCTCCGGATCGTCAGGAGAGCCGTACTCCGGAATCCAGAGCCGGGCGATCAGGAACCGGTGGTAGCGCAGCATGTCCAGCAGCGGCACCTGGATCACCACCGCGCGGAAGAGCTCGGGCCGCTGGGTGAGGACGGCCCCCATGAGCAGCCCGCCGTTGGAGCCGCCGGCCACTGCCAGGCGCTCGGGCCTGGTATACCGCTCCCGGATCAACCACTCCGCGGCAGCCACGAAGTCGTCGAAGCTGTTCTGCTTCCGCGCGAGCATCCCGCCCTGGTGCCACGCCTCGCCGTATTCCCCGCCGCCCCGGAGGTTCGGGATCGCCACCAGGCCGCCGCGCTCGAGCCAGAGCAGCAGCGAGCGGGAGAACGCCGGTGTCATGCTGATGTTGAAGCCGCCGTAGCCGGTCAGATAGGTCGGTGTGTCGCCCGTCCGCTCGAGCCCGCGCTGGTGGACGAGGAACATCGTCACCGGCGTGCCGTCCCGCGAAGCCACCGTCACCTGCTCGACCTCGAACCGGTCGGGATCCACATCCGCCTCGACCCGCCGCCAGAGCGTCTGCCGGTCGGTTCGCAGATCGAGCCGGTAGATGCTCGGCGGCACGGTGTACGAGGAGAAGCCGTAGAAGACTTCGTGGCCATCCGGCTCGGCGCCGAGCCCGAACACGCTGCCCAGCGTGGGCAGCGCCACCTCGTGCCGCAGCCCCCCGTCGAGATCGGCGAGACGGAGGCGCGAGGTGGCCCGCTCCAGGTAGCTCAGGGCGAGCCGGTCGGCCATCACCGTCACGCCCTCCAGCACCGCGTCGGGGCGGGCGGGAACCAGCTCCCGCCAGTGTCCCCGCGCAGGGCGCGACGGGTCCACCTCGTAGAGCCGGTAGGTCGGGGCCTCGAGATTGGTCCGCAGAAACAGCCGGCCGTGGGCCACTTCGCCCGCGAACGACGCCGGCAGGCCCTCGGCAACGGCCACGAGGGGAGGAACGAGTGTCTCTCCGAGCCGTGAGTGCCGGTCGCCGAGATAGAGATCGGTCTGGTCGAAGGTCCGCGCCACGTGGATGGTGAGCCATCGCCCGTCGGGCGACAGTCCCACACCGGGCCAGTACTCCTTCTGCGCCGGCTGGAAGACGAGCGCGTCGGCCTCGGGCGGATCGCCGAGGCGATGGAAGTAGACGCTGCGGTGGTAGTGCTCCTCGCCCTCGGGGACGGCGGTGGGTGCCGGGTAGCGCGTATAGTAGAACCCCGAGCCGTCGGGCAGCCACGCCAGGTCCGCCGCGCGAGCGCGTGGAATGCGGTCGGGCAGCGTGACACCGCGGACGACGTCGAGCACGTGCAGCACGCTCTGCTCGCTGCCGTCCTTCGAGAGCCCGTAGGCCAGGAGAGTCCCATCGAGGCTCGGATAGTACCAGTCGAGCGCGGTCGTACCGGCCGCGTCGAGCGCGTTGGGATCGACGGCCACCCGGTCGGCACCGTCGGCGCCCTCGCGCAGATACAGGACGGGCTGGTTCTGGCGGCCGTCCCGCCGCTGGTAGAAGTAGCGGCCGTGGGCGGGCGTGGGCACGCTGATGGCCCCGATCGCGAGCAGCTCGTCCAGCCGGCGGCGAATGGCGGGGCGGGCGCGCACGGCGGCCAGGTAGCCCTCCGTCAGCGCATTCTGCGACTCGGTCCAGGCGCGCGTCTCGGGGTTCTCGCCGTCCTCGAGCCAGCGGTACGGATCGGGGATGGTCTCGCCGTGGAGGGTGTCGGCGGCGTCGACGATGCGGGTCGCCGGGTAGGCGGGCTCAGTCACCCAGGCTGATCCCGAGATCGCGGGCGGTGCGGATGGTGTCGCAGTCGAGCGGCACGTTCTTCGAGCGGCCGACCACGTTCTCGAGCGGGACCCGTGTGATGTCCGGCCCGTTGAGCCCGACCATCGTCCCGAACGCCCGGTCCCCGATCGCCCGGACCGCCGCCGCGCCGAACCGCAGCGCGAGCAGCCGGTCGTAAGTCGTGGGCGTCCCGCCACGCTGGAGATGGCCCAGGACCAGCGTCCGGGTCTCCTTGCCCGTGTGGTGCTCGATGGCCCGCGCCACCTTGCTGGCGATCCCGCCGAGCCGGTCGACGGTGCCGACGCCCCGGCGCTCGAGCAGCTCGATCGCCCCATCGCGCGGCCGGGCCCCCTCGGCCACGACCACGATGCTGAAGCGCCGGCCGGCCGCTTCGCGGCTCCGGATCTTGTCGCACACCTTCTCGATGTCGAACGGGATCTCCGGAATCAGGATGACGTCCGCGCTGCCCGAGAGCCCGCTGTAGAGGCTGATCCAGCCCGCATAGCGTCCCATCAGCTCCACCACGAGCACCCGGTCGTGGCTCTCCGCGGTCGAGTGCAGCTTGTCCAGTGCTTCGGTGGCGGTGCTGACGGCCGTGTCGAAGCCGAACGTCCGCTGCGTCCCGCTCACGTCGTTGTCGATGGTCTTGGGCACGCAGACGACCGGGAGACCCTTGCGCCAGAGGTCGTGTGAGATCTGCAGGCTGCCGTCCCCTCCGATCGAGACCAGGGCGTCGAACCCGCTCGCCTGGAAGGCGGCCACGAGGTCGTCCGAGCGATCGCGCTCGTACTCCTCCCCTTGCTCGTTCCGGGCGATGTAGCGGAAGGGGTTGCCGCGGTTGGTCGTGCCCAGAATGGTGCCGCCGAGGTGGGTGATCCCGCGCACTTGCTCGGGACCCAGGGGCACCACCCCGTTGAACGACAGGAGCCCTTCATACCCCCGCTGGATGCCGTACGACTTCCAGCCCCGTCCGTGGGCGGAAAGCACCACGGCCCGGATCACGGCGTTCAGGCCGGGGGCGTCTCCGCCGCCGGTGGAGATGGCAATGCGCATGTCAGCTCGGGCGCTTGATCAACTGGATGACCTCCCCCGGCTGCGGGTGGCGCCGAAGGGCCTTTTTCGAGAAGACCAGGTTTCCGTCCACCGAGACCTCGAAGACGCCGCCGGACGAGGGCATCAGGCGCACCTCGGCGTCGGGCAATTCCTTCTTCAGCTCAACCGCCAGACCGGCGGCTCGAGGCTCGTAGTTTCAGACGACGCAGTACTCGATGATGACCCGCATGGCTTCTCCTCTCGGGCAGGGCGGGAGCAGCGGGAATCGTAGTGCGGCCACGGGGGGATGCCAAGGGTGGCACCCCGGAACGTGATGCGGCTCCTTGTCAGGCTCCCTCCGAAACCGTATCTATTTGATCCATGCGAACCTACCCACACCCCGTGAGGGGCTGGGCCGGGGGGCTTCCGCTCCTGGCCGGCCTCGCCCTGTTGATGGTCTGCGTCCAGTCCGGTGCTGCCCAGCAGCGCAAGTATCTGGTCGAGCTCGGTGCTGCAGGAGCGTACCAGTCCTTCGATGGCGCGACCGACTTGGGAGGCGCGGCCGGGGGCCTCGGCCGGCTGGGGGTGTGGCTCCCGCTGAACTTCTCGGTGGAGGTCGAGGGCGCGTTTGCCTCGCCCAAGACCAAGTCCACCGACGAGGGGGTGAGCGTGAAGACCTTCGGGGTCTCGGCGCTGTACAACATTCTCATCGGCAACACGAGCTCGTTCTATCTCAAGGCGGGCGCGGGCAGCACCAAGTACGGCAGCAGCTGCCCGGCCACGGCGACGCGGGGGGATCCGATCTGCGGGAGCAGCGGCGCCCTCATGGGCGGCGCCGGTTTCCGGGTCGGCGTCACGCCCACCGTGATGGTCCGCGCGGAGGGCCTCTACAACCGGAACAAGAGCAAGTCGCGCCCCAGCGCGCCCGGTGTTTCCCTCTCGAACTTCGGCATCAATGTGGGCGTCAGCATGATGCTCGGCAGCAAGCCTATCCCCGACGCGGACGCCGACGGCGTGCTCGACAACCGCGACCGCTGCGCGGATACGCCCGCTGGCGCCAGCGTCGACAGCCGGGGCTGTCCCAGCGACAGCGATGGCGACGGCGTACCCGACGGCGTGGACCGCTGCACCACGACGGTGGCGGGAGCCGCGGTGGACGTGCGCGGCTGCTCCCAGGACACCGATGGGGACAACATCCCCGACGGCCTCGACCGCTGCCCGGATACCCCCGCCGGAGTGCTGGTGGACCCCCGCGGCTGCCCCAAGGACAGCGACGGCGACAAGATCCCGGACGGCCTCGATCGCTGCTCCGAGACGCCCCGTGGCGCCACCGTGGACGCCCTCGGGTGCCCGGGCGACGAGGACGGCGACGGAGTGCTCGACGGTCTCGACCGCTGTCCGCGGACCCCGGCCGGTGCATCGGTCAATGCGACCGGCTGCGTCGCCGGCCAGGCGCCGGGCGGCCCCGCGCCTGCTGCCGGGCAGCCACAGGCAGGAAAGCCGGCCGCCCCTCCGACCGGGCAGCAACCCGCCCTTGGGCAGCAGCCGGCCAAGCCGGGCGCTCCCAAGCCTGGTGCCGGCCAGCCGCCGAAGGTGCAGCCGGACACGGTGGGCCGGCCGTTGCCGCGACCGAACGTCACGGTGCCGTCGCCGACCGCTCCCCCGGCGGCGCCGGCCAAGGCCCCGCTGAACGCCGGGATCATCCCGGGAGTCGGATTCGTGCCGGGGACGGCGCGGCTCCTGCAGTCGTCCTACGTGGCCCTCGACTCGGTGGCGCTGCTGCTCAAAGCAAGTCCGGATGCGCAAGTGGAGATCGGCGCGCACAGTGACAACTCCGGCACCCCCGCCGACAACCTGCGGCTGACCGCCCTCCAGGCGGAGGCCGTCCGCGACTACCTCGTCGTGAAGGGCGTGGCCTACCAGCAGCTCGTAGCCCGGGGGTATGGGTCCACGATGCCGCTCACCCCAAACGCCACACCGCGCGCGCAGGCGGCCAATCGCCGGGTGGAGATTCGGCCGATCCAGTCGGGGCCGTGAGTGGCTGCCAGGCGGGACGGTCCGCGGGTCGGCGGCGTCCCGCGCCGGGGACGCAGAAGCTGTCGACCCCCAGGCCACATGACAGGCCAACGTGCAGAAATGCAATGACTTGAGTCGTACAGGCCTCCCCGGTCTGACCCTTGCGATGGCGCCGACTTGACCGCCCTCCCACGGGCTGTATTCTCAATAGTCCGCCTGCATAAAAAACGACGCCGTCACCTGACAGGAGCCATGATGGACAACCGGACTCGCCTCGGTCTGCTGCTCGCGTTCGCCGCCGTGCTGGGAGCTCGTCCCGCCGTGGCGCAGACCCCTGCCGCCGTCACGCCCGCGGCCATCACCCTGGGTGACAGCCTCTTCCATACCAAGGGCAACTGCTACGCCTGTCACGGTGCCAAGGCGGAGGGCGCCGTCGGCCCCAACCTCACCGACGCGGAGTGGATCCACAGCGACGGATCCTTCGACGCCATCGTGAAGCAGATCAACGAGGGAGTCACCGTCGAGCAGTCGAAGAGCAAGATCCCGATGCCGCCCAAGGGCGGCGCGACCATCTCCGACGACGAGGTCAAGGCGGTCGCCGCGTACGTCTATTCGCTGAGCCACAAGAAGCCCTCCTGAGGCCGCGGCTCCCGCCGCACAGGCCAAGCACGAAGGGCGCACGGATGTGCGCCCTTTTCGCTACTTTCCATCGATGACTGCGAACCGCCTCGCCTCCGCCGCATCGGCCTACCTGCAGTCGGCCGCGCACCAGCCCATTCACTGGTACCCCTGGAGCGACGAGGCCTTCGAGGCGGCCCGCGCGCAGGACCGCCCGGTCCTGCTCGACATCGGCGCCGTCTGGTGTCACTGGTGCCACGTGATGGACGGCGAGTCCTACGAGAACCCGGCGCTCGCCGAGTTCCTCAACGCCAATTTCATCTGCATCAAGGTGGACCGGGACGAGCGGCCGGACGTCGACGCCCGGTACCAGCGGGCCGTGCAGGCGCTGACCCGGCAGGGCGGCTGGCCGCTCACTGCGTTCCTCACGCCCGCGGGCGAGGTGTTCTATGGCGGCACCTACTTTCCTCCCGACGGCATGCACGGCCGGCCCGGCTTCCGCGCCGTGCTCGAGAGCGTGCTCGACGCGTACCGGTCGCGCCGGGGACAGGTGCAGTCGCAGGCGGACGCGGTACGGCGCGTTGTGGCCGACGACCTCGATGAGGCCTCCCACGGTGAGCCGGCGCTCGAGATGCTCGACGAGGCCGTCGACCAGATGGCCCGGGTGTTCGACCCGGTGAACGGCGGCTTCGGCCGGAGCCCCAAGTTTCCCCATCCCGGCGCGATGACGCTCCTGCTGCACCGCTGGGCGGACCGCCCGGGCGAGCCGGCGCGGAGCATCCTGGACCGCACCCTCCTCGGTATGGCGCGGGGCGGCGTGTACGACCACCTCGGCGGCGGCTTCCATCGGTACAGCGTCGACGCGGAGTGGATCGTGCCACATTTCGAGAAGATGTCGTACGACAACTCCGAGCTGCTCAAAGCCTACGCCGACGCCTTTGCGCTGTTCGGCAGCGAGGAGTACGCGGCGACGGCGCGCGGGATCGTGCAATGGGTGCGCGAGGTCATGTCCGATCCGGCCGGCGGCTACGCGGCGAGCCAGGACGCCGACGTGGGCCTCGACGACGACGGCGACTACTTCACCTGGACCCGCGACGAAGCGGCTGCCGCACTCTCGACCGAAGAGCTCGAGGTGGCCGCCGCCTACTACGACATCGGCACCGCCGGCGAGATGCACCACAACCCCGCCAAGAACGTGCTGTACGTGGCCGCCACGGTGGCTTCGCTGGCCGTCCGGATGGGCCGGCCCGAGGCCGAGGTCCGGGCGGCGCTGGAGCGCGCGCGGGCGAAGCTTCGGGCGGCGCGGAATGAGCGGCCCGCGCCGTTCGTGGACCGCACCCGGTACACCAACTGGAATGCCATGATGGCGTCGGCCATGCTTCGCGCGGGGTCGGTGCTGGGCGACGAGGAGGCGCGTCGCCACGCCCTGCTGACCCTCGCGCGGCTCCGGGACGAGCGGGTGGCGGAGGACGCCGTGGCGCACACGCCGGGCGGCGTGACCGGCCTGCTGGACGACCAGGTGCAGGTGGCCGCCGCGGCGCTCGACGCGCACGAGGCGACCGGTGAGCTCGCCTGGCTCACCTGGGCGGCGCAGCTGATGGACCGGGTCTGGGCCGACTACTGGGACGAGACTGGCGGCGGCCTCTTCGATACGGCCCGTGGACGGGTGGGCGGTCCCGGGCTCCTGCCCACCGCCGCCAAGCCGGTCCAGGACACGCCGACCCCTTCGCCCAACGGCGTGGCCGGGATCGTGTGTGCCCGGCTGCACGAGTTGACGGGAGACGCGCGCTGGCGCGAGCGCGGCCTCGCGGTGACGCGGGCCTTCGCGGGCCGCTCGAGCGAGCTCGGACTCTACGCCGCGGCCTATCTCCTGGCGCTGGACTGGAACTTCGCGCCCAGCACCCATCTCGTCATCGTGGGCGACGCTGGTGATGCGGTGGCCGACCGCATGCACGCAGAGGCGCTCGCGCTGTTCGTCCCGCGGCGCGTCGTCCGGCGGATCGCCCCGGCGGCGGCGGCGTCTCAGCCGCTGCCGCCGGCCATGGCGGGGATGGTGGCGGCCGGACGCGGGCCGCGGGCCTACGCCTGCACGGGGATGAGCTGCCGCGCGCCGGCCGGGACGGTCGAGCAGTGGCGGGCGGTGCTGGCCGAACTGCCGGCTCCGCTGGACTAGGATGTCCCACGCCCCCGGAGCCACGATCGAGCCCTGCATCGGCGCGGAGAGCATTCGCCTCACCCCGACCCCGTCGGACGCCCAGCGCCGCGCCATCGAGGCCCCGCTGGGCCCGGTCCTGGTGGTTGCCGGCCCCGGAGCGGGCAAGACCTACTGCCTGATCGCCCGCATCGGGCACCTCATCGCACACGCGGGGCTCTCACCCGGCCGCATCTGCGCCGTCACGTTCACCAACAAGGCCGCCGACGAGATCGCGGCGCGGCTGCGGCGGGAGATCGGTCCCGCGGCGGAGGACATCCGGCGGGGAACGCTCCACTCGCTGTGCTTCTCGCTGCTGCGCGACTACGCCGCGGCCGCCGGCCTCAAGCGAGGTATCGGCATCGCCGACGAGGACTACCAGCGCCGCGTCCTCCGGCGGCTCCGGGTGCGGCCGGAGCAGCAGAAGCCGATGCTCCAGCGCTTCGGCCGCCACCGGCTCCAGCACGTCCCCCTCACCGGTGGTGATCTGGAGCTCTTTCGGAACTATTCCGACATCCTGTGTGCGAGGAATCTCGTCGACTACGACGATCTGATCGCCCGGACGGGCGATCTGCTTCGGGAGCACTCTCCTGCCCGGGACGACGTCCGGGGCCGCTGGGACTACGTGCTGGTCGACGAGTTCCAGGACCTGAGCCTCGCGCAGTACGAGGTCGTCGCTCACCTCACCTCCGCGCACGGCCGCTGCTTCGCGGTGGGGGACGATGAGCAGTCGATCTTCTCCTGGACCGGCGCCGACCCCCGGATTCTCGAGCGCTTCCGGACCGACTACGGGATCGACGCCCCGATCGTCCTGGACCTCAACCGCCGGTGCTCGCGCCAGATCTTCGAAGCCGCGCGGCGGCTCGTCACCCGAAACCCCGGCCTGTTCGAGAAGCAGCTCGAGGCCCAGCGCGACTCCGAGCACTGCGTCGCCTCCCATCTGTTCACCGACGAGTCCGCGGAAGGCGACTGGCTGCTCGACGACCTGCGCCGGGACCATGCCGACTCCGGGCTCGCATGGGGCGAGTATGCGGTGCTGTACCGCTATCACACAACCGGCCAGGCGCTCGAGACCCGGCTGGTGAAGGCCGGCATCCCGTGCCTGATGGCGCGGGGACAGGCGCTGATGGACGACACCCTGATCGGATTCGTCGTGCTGAGCCTCCGGGTCCTGCACACCCCCGACGATCCCCTGGTCGTCGAGGCGTTCGCCGAGCGGATGCTTCCCCGCCCTTTGCTCGATCGGGTCCGGGCCAAGTTCCGCGGCATGGAGCTGCTCACCGCGCTGCGGACCTTTTCGCGGACTTCCCGCGGCGATCCGGACGCGCGGCTGGCCTGGCGGCTCATCTTTCACATCGAGAACCTCGCCGGGCTGGGACGCACGCACGATGCGATCGGCCCGCTCGTGGAGGCGCTGGCCGCCCAGTACCTCGGCCCGTATCGCAATCCGCTCGACGACCGGGCGGCGGAGCTCAGCGATCCCGCCGAGGTGCCCGGAGCGGCGCACCTGGCCGAGCGGCTGGCGGAGACCCGGGAACACGGCCGGGCGGTTTGGGTCGAGCCGGACCGGGGCGTGGAGCTCGCCCTGGTGCCGATGCTGCGGGCGGCCGTCGGCGAGCGGGTGCATCGCCTGACGCCCGCCGACCGTCCGGCGGCCGGCGACCTGCTCCTGCGCGCCGGCAGCGTCCGGCCCCTGCTGCTCTTCAAGGCTCTGCAGCTCATCCAGTGCCGGGGCCTGGTCGACCCGCTGCAGGACTACGTCGCCTTCGACCTCGAGACCACGGAGAAGGATCCGGCCGAGTGCGAGGTCATCGAGTTGGCGGCCGTGCGGGTCCGAAACCGGGTGATCGTGGACCAGTTCCAGCGGCTGGTCCGTCCCTCCCGGCCGATCAGCCCGTACGCGACGGCCGTGCACGGCTACCGGGACGCGGACGTCTGCGAGCAGCCGACCTTCGCGGAGCCCTGGCCGGCGTTCCGCGAGTTCGTGGGCGAGGACCTCCTCGTGGCCCACAATGGCCACACGTTCGACGTGCCCGTGCTCCGCCGGTTGGCCGCCGGGCTCCCCGGCCTGGACGACCTGGTGTTCTTCGACACCCTGCCGCTGGCCCGGTCCCTCATGGACGACGGCGCCGGCCTCAAGGACCTCTGCCACCGGTTCGGGGTGGACGCGGGGCGCTCCCACCATGCCCTCGACGACGCCGGCGCCCTCGCCGGGGTCATGCGGCGTCTCGGCGAGCTCAGGCTGGCCCGCGCCCGCAAGACGGCGCTGGTGCAACAGCTGGGATGGCTCGGACTGGCGCTGGCACTCGACGCGCCCCCGGATCCCGGCCCGGAGGATCGGCTGCTGCGCGAGCTCTCGTTGCCGGCGGCCCTGGGCCGGTACGGGGGCTGTCTGGAGGCCTATGCCGAGGCGGCCGCGGGGTTGGACGTCCCGACGGTGGAGGAGCTGATCGACCGGCTGGGCGGGAGCCGTCTGCTCGACCGCATCCGGGCCGAGCGGCCGGTCGCGGAGCGATATCCAGCGTCCGTTGCGCGGCTGACCGCCCTCGTGGAGGCCTGCGCGGCGCCGACGCTCGCCGAGAGCATCGAGCTGCTGCTCACCCACGTGGCGCTGTCCCGGAGCGACGACATCACGACCGACAAGAACCGGGTGAGTCTCCTGACCCTCCACGCCACCAAGGGCCTCGAGTTCTCCCGGGTGTACATCGTCGGCGCCGAGAACAGCCAGCTGCCGGGGTACCGCGCGCTCGAGCACGACGACCAGCACGAGATCCAGGAAGCGCGCCGCCTGCTGTACGTCGGCATGACGCGCGCCAAGGACCGGCTGGTGCTGACGCGGGCGCTGCAGCGGGAAGGCCGCGCCACCGGCGGAGACCTGTTCCTGCGCGAGGCAGGGCTCGAGCCGACGGTGTTAGATTAGCCCTCGGACCCTCTCCGGAGTGAATGCACCGTGGCCAAGACCGCGACCATCGTCACCAGCAAGGGCACCATCATCGCCGACCTGTTCGACACCGAGACGCCCAACACCGTGGCCAACTTCGAGAAGCTCGCCAACAGCGAGTTCTACGACGGGACCCGGTTTCACCGCGTCATCAACAACTTCATGATCCAGGGCGGCGACCCGCTCTCGAAGGACCCCAATAACCCGCGGGTCGGTACCGGCGGCCCCGGCTACAAGATCAAGTGCGAGACCCACCTCAACACCCACAAGCATGTGGCCGGCACCCTCAGCATGGCGCACGCGGGCAAGGACACCGGCGGGAGCCAGTTCTTCATCTGCCACTCCCCGCAGCCGCACCTCGACAAGGTGCACACCGTCTTCGGGCAGGTCCGCGAGGGAATGGACGTCGTGAACGGCATCAAGCAGAACGACGTCATCACCTCGATCCGGGTGGCGTGACCTGCACCTCGACTTCGCCATCGTCGCGGACTACGCCCTCATCGATCAGCAGGGCAAGCTCAGCGTGCTCGGCATCTTCCAGCACGTCTGGCTGACCAACTTCCCCTCGGTGTGTCCGCGCACCCACCTGGTGCTCCGGGTACGCGGACGCCGCACGGAGATCGGCATCCACGCCATCCGCATCCGGTTCGTGGACGAGAGCGGCACCGAGCTGCTCGGCGGCGAGGGCACGGTCCAGTTCGGCGAGCCGCCGGCGGGCGTGGTGGATGTGGAAGCCGGAGCGGTGCTGGTGTTCGACGTGCCGCTCCCGAGGCCCGGGGTGTACGCCTTCGAGATCTCGCTCGACGGCGAGGTGTCGGCCCGCGTCCCTCTCACCGCCGGCTACGCGCAGGCCTCCTGACCGAAGCGGAGTCTCCGATGGCCCTCGACCGCGAACGCGCCCTGGCACTCGTCCACGAGTACACCGCCTCCGACGCGCTTCGGAAGCACATGTACGCCGTCGAGCTCGCCATGCGGGCGATGGCCGAGCGTGCCGGGGAGGACGTCGACGCGTGGGGCGTGGTCGGGCTGGTGCACGACTTCGACTACGAGCGGTTCCCCAATGCCGCCCACTCGGCCACCGAGGAGCACCCGGCGGAGGGGGTCCGGATTCTCACCGCCCTCGGTCTTCCCGAGACCAGTGCTCGCGCCATCCTCGGCCATGCCAACTACACCGGCGTGCCGCGCGACTCGCCGATGGCCAGGGCGCTCTTCGCCGTGGACGAGCTGTGCGGCTTTCTGGTGGCGTGCGCGCTGGTGCGGCCGTCGCGGAGCCTGCAGGATCTCGAGGTCGCCAGCGTCAAGAAGAAGCTCAAGGACAAGGCGTTCGCGCGCGGGGTGAGCCGGGAAGACGTCGTGCAGGGCGCGGCCGAGCTCGGCGTACCGCTCGAGGAGCACATCGCCTTCGTCCTCGGTGCGCTCCGGCCGCACGAGCGGCAGCTCGGCCTCGGCGCCGGATGACCGAGGCCGGCGCCGCCCCGATCCGCGCCGAGCAGACGGTCGCCAGCGCGATCAACCGCGCGGCCGGCGGCCGGCCCATCCCCGGCAACCAGGTGCGGCTGCTGATCGACGGACCCCTCGCCTACGAGGCGATGCTCGACGTCATCGCGGGCGCCAGCCGCTGGATCCATTTCGAGAACTACATCATCCGCGCCGACGACGCCGGCTGGCGCTTCGCCGAGGCGCTCGCCCGCCGGGCGCGCGAAGGCGTTCATGTCCGCGTGCTCTACGACGGCCTCGGCTCCTGGAGCACGCCGCGCAAGTACTGGCGTTTCCTGCGCGAGGCGGGGGTCGAGGTCCGCCCGTTCCGGCCACTCTCGCCCGTGGACCTGGTCTCCAATCTCTCGCGCAATCACCGCAAGCTGGTCGTGGCCGACGGCGCCCGCGCCGTCATCGGCGGCCTGTGCATCGGCTGCGAGTGGACCGGCGAGCATACCGAGGGAAAGCACCCCTGGCGCGACACCGCCGTCGACATTGCCGGGCCTGCGGCGGCGGTGCTCGACCAGGCCTTCGCGCGGACCTGGGAGGTGACCCACGGGGTCCTGCCGGATGAGGACGTGGCGGGACGCGTCGCGCCGCAGGGACAGGCCGAGGTGCGCGTGATCGGCGGCGAGCCGGGCCGGGAGCGCACCTACCGGGTGATCGAGCTGCTGTCCGCAGGTAGCCTCAGCCGCCTCTGGATCACGGACGCCTACCTGGTGGCGCCGCCCCGGCTGTTCCAAGCCCTGCGGGACGCGGCGCGCGACGGCGTGGACGTGCGACTCCTGGTGCCCGGATCGAGCGACCTGCCGCTCGTGCGGAACCTGTCGCGCATCGGCTACCGGGACCTGCTGCGGAGTGGGGTGCGGATCTGGGAGTGGGAAGGACCGATGCTGCACGCCAAGACCATCGTGGCCGACGGCCGCTGGACCCGCGTGGGCTCGAGCAACCTGAATCCCTCGAGCCTGCTGGGCAACTGGGAGCTCGACGTGCTGATCGAGGATGGAGAGCTCGCCGATGCGATGGAGCGGCAATTCCGGCTCGACATCGCCAGGAGCCGCGAGGTGGTCCGGCGGCCGGTGCGCGCCCCGGGCCGCATCAGCGCCGCGCTGCCGACCGCGCTGCAGCACGAGCATCCTGAGGTGGTGCCCGCGCCCTACCGGCCCACCGGGCGGGAGCGGCGCCGGCGCGCCGGCCTGGCACTGCGCGGCGTGCTCAGTAACGCTCGACGCTCGATCTTCCTGCCGCTGAGCGCGTTCCTGGTGGCCCTCGGCGCGTTCTTCTTCGTGCTGCCGAGGGCCACGGCGTACGTGTTCGGCGCGCTGTGCGCCTGGCTGGCGCTGAGCGCGTGGCGGGAGGCGTTCCGGAGGCGGGCGGACCGGTGAGGGCGGGCGGGCGGGCGGGCGGGCGGGCCGAAGATAGTCATAGCTCGTCACCCTGAGCGGAGCGAAGGGGGCATGACCTGAATCATGCCCCTTCCCTGGTCGTGGTGACGAACACAGGTAGCGGCTCTCCTTCCTACGGATGCCCCCGCTGGCGCCGGCGCGCGTCCATGCGCTGCGTGATCTTGGCGAACTCCTCCTGCTGCGTCGGCGTGAGCACCGCCTGGATCTCGGAGCGCGTGCGCGTTGCGATCGCCTCGAAGCGCGGGCGCGCCTCGGACATGAGGGCGCGAAGGTCCGCCTCCCGCCGGGTGAGCACGGTGTCGATCCGGGCGTGCTGGGCCGGCGTGAGATCGAGCTCACGGTCGAGGCGCGCGAGCATCCAGCCCTTCACCTCGGGCCGCGGGCCCGGCGGCGGCCCGCCGATCGCGAGGCCGAGGAATCCCCCCCGCGGCATCGCGTGATGCAGAAAGAATCCCACCACTCCCCCGGCAAGAAACACCAGCACGATGACGACGCCGGCGACCAGCCGTGACTTCCGAGGCTCACTCATCGGCCCCCCCACGAAGTGAACTCGTCATTCCGGGCCGTCTCCATGAAGGAGACCAGGACCGCATCGTCCGGATAGTCGGCCAGGACGCGCGCCAGGG
>DASSYY010000047.1:0-4387 GCA_035703025.1 Gemmatimonadales bacterium
CCCCGGCACGCCCAGATCGCGCCAGATCCGCCAGCTCCCGTCGGGCTGTCGCCGCCAGACGGTCACGTAGCGCCCCCCCAGCCGCTGCTCGGGCTTTCCCTTGGGCTGAAAGGTATAGGACCAGGCGCCAGTCTCCCACGCGAGATCGTCCACCAGCCAGACGGCGGCGGTCTCGATCGTCACCCGGACGGGCCCGACCTGGCCCACGAAGGCAGCCACGTCGGCGGCGATGGCGGCCCGCCCTCGTACGGTCACACCACCCTCGTTGAGCCGGGCGCCATCGGGATCGTACACCTGTGCGAGTGCCTCCGCATCGGCCCGGAGGAACGCCGCCTTGTAGGCGGCGTTGCCGTCGTCGATGCCCCGCCGGGCATCGGCGAGTGCCGCCGGCGCGGCCGTCGGAGCCTGCGCGACAGCCGAGACCGGCAGCGCGAGCAGCAGCAGGACAAGGAAGCGCGGCGACACGGAGACCTCCAATGGGCGTGAGCGGCGGGAGTGCGAAGCCACCTCAGGGAGACAGGCGCAGGATCAGATCGAGCTGGACGGCGGCGCCGAACGGGAGTTGCGCCGCGCCCGTGGCCGTGCGGGCGTGCCGCCCTGGCTCGCCCCAGAGCGCCACGAGCAGGTCCGAAGCCCCGTCGATGACCGCCGGCTGCTCGGTGAAGGCCGGCGCCGAGCGGACGAAGCCGTGGACCCGCTCCACGGCGACGATCCGGTCGAGGTCGCCCAGATCCTGCTTCACGATGGCGAGCAAGTCGAGCACGGTGTCGCGGGCGGCCGTCCTGGCGGCGGCGAGGTCGACCTCGGAACCGACCTCGCCTCGCACCCGGCTCACGCGTCCGGAGACGAAGAGCAGGGTGCCTGAGCGCTTGGTGCCCAGGTAGTTGCCCACCGGCGGCTTCGGCGGCGGCAGATGCAGGCCGAGGGCCTCGAGCCGAGGCTCGATGACGCTCACCCGACCGCCGGGAGGTCACGCCCAGAGGACGGCCGGCTGCGATCGTGCCGCAGCGAAAGGAGCAGCACCATGCTGGCCAATTGGATCACGCTCGCGCGGTTCCCGATTCTGGTGACCAACGTACTTCTGCTCTACCTGGGGTCGCCGGCCGCCCGCCTCGCCGGCGTGGCCCTGCTCTTCCTCGGGCTCATGCTCGACACGGTGGACGGCGCGGTGGCCAGACGGACGGGCCGCACGAGCCTGTTCGGGAGCGTGCTCGACATCGCCGCGGACCGCACCTACGAGCTGGTCCTCTGGGTGTGCTTCGCCGATCTCCGGCTGGTCCCTACCGCGATCCCGCTGGTGGTGCTCGTCCGCACCACCCTCACCGACGCACTGCGGGCCATCGGTGTCGGACGGGGCGAAGCGCCCTTCGCGCAGCACCGCACCGCGCTCGGCCGCTTCCTGGTCGGCTCCGCCTGGATGCGGACCGGCTACGCGGCCGGCAAGATCACGACCTTCTGCGGCCTGGCCCTGGTCCAGGCCTGCGCGGGATATCCGCCGGAGACGACCCTGGGTCGCCTGTCGGCATCGCTGCTGGAGCCGCTCCGGATCGGCGCCTGGATCACCGTCGCACTTTGCGTGCTGCGCGGCCTGCCTGTGATGGCCGGCTCGGTCCGCCGGTACTGGTACCAACCATCCCAGCTCGACCACTCCGGCACGGCGTCCTGAGGTGATGGCCGCGCCGTCGCGACTCACGAATCCCGATGCGCCCCGGCGTGGTGATCCTGGCGCTGAAAGGCCAGGAACTCGTGGATGGCCCCGATGGCCGAGCTGTCGGCCGTCTGGATCCGGAGCGCCGCGCCGCGCGGCAGGGTCTCGACCGCGTAGCTGATCGCCGCCCGCCGGGCCGACATGACCTCGGTACCGGGCACCCCGCGCGCATGGACGAATCCCGGCAGCGCGAAATCGCCCGCGGCGAAGCGGTCGGCGATGAGCTGCATGTGGCGCCGGATCTGGGCCGCGCCCGCGCTGTCCGGCGCGTCGCGCTCGAGCTCGATCCGGCCGCCGTCGTCCAGCGGCTCGAACACGTGGTGCGACGTGTACTGGTTCACGCCCATGGCCACGGCGCCCCGGGCCTGCACGCCGGCGAAGCCGGAGTCCCGGGCATGCGCGGCGGATTGCCCCGTCTTGCCCGAGCCGCAGGCCGTCACGGCCACCGCCAGCAGCACCATTCGCGTCCTTCGCATCATGCCTCCAATCGGTTGTCAGCCTGACACCGGCCAGCTGCCCAGCAGCCGCCGTACAACGATCAACTCACCGACATGATAGGCCGCATGGTCCGCCGCCAGGAGCAGCTCGCGGAGATAGGTCTGCCCGTCGCCGTGGGGGATGGTCGCCATGAGGTCGGTCGCGGGATCCTGGGCCAGCGCCTGCAGCGCCTGGCGGTCTCGCTGGAAGGCGCGGACGCTCTCGTTCCAGGCCGCGCCCGAAGGCGGTGCCTCGATGTCGGGCCAGTAGTCGTCCGGCCAGGCCGGCTGGCGGTAGGCCGGGTTGCGGCAGAAGTCGAGGATGTCGTACTGCGTGCGGCGGAGGTGCTCCACCAGCTGCCACGGCGAGTACGGCAAATCCGCCGGGCGGGCACCGCGGAGCCTGGCCGGCAGCTTCGCCACCGCCGCATCGAAATTGACATGGGCATCCTCCCACGCCAGCAGCCGCGCCAGATGGTCGCGCAGGGGATCGTTCCGGGCCATCGCACGCTCACTTTCATCGGCCGAGCGGTTTGTCATGTCGGCGCGTTTAGTCGGCCTAGCCGTCAACTGGTTCCGCCGCTCGCCCGCCGCTCCTCGCTCCGACGCTTGAGACCCTCCGCCTCCAGACGGAGGTAGCGCTCGTTAAGTGTCCGGGTCAACCGAGCGACCAGCGATCCGAGCAGACCCGCGAACTCGACCGACAGGCTGGCGCGACTGCCGCCGGAACGCGGCTCGACGGAATGCCGGGCGGTCACCACTACCCCCGGGCTGCGGGTAATCCAGACGAAGCCTCGGCCGTCCTCGAGCGCGGTCACGCGCCACTCCGCTGGCGGAAGCCGGGGCTGCCTGACCCGTGCCCGGCTGCCCACGACGAGTGGCCCGCCATCGAGCCGCCGGATGCTCGTGACCGAAGGCGTCCACTCGGGCCATCGCTCGACGTCGCGAATCACGCCCCAGACGATTTCGGGGGGAGCGTCAATGTCGATGGTGATGCTTGCATCGAGGGCCATGACTACCTCAAGCTGAAGGATGCCGAACGCAGATCCGGTGGCTGGCGCGCCGCCCCGCGTCCTCGTAATAATGCCCGAGCAATGGCCGCGCGCGCTCCTGCGGGCCGCCCTTCGCGAAGTCGGCTACGACGCCCTGGGCGCGCCGGGCCTGCCGGGCGCCCTCCGCTACCGCGCCCAGGCCGAGGGGCGCGGCGCGGTCCGCCTGGCCCTGGTGGACCAAGCGGCACTGGGTGAGGAGTCTGCCGCGCTCCTGACCGCACTGCGTCGGCGATTCGAAAGTCCGGCGATGGTGCTCCTGGCCCGGGCGATACCGGCAGCGGGCGCACCCGACGCGGCGTCGGCCGCGCAGTGGCTTCGGGTCCTCCATCGGCCGGTCAGCATCGAAGCCATCGTCACCGCCGTGCAGGAGATCCTGCCCCTGCCGCCGTCCTCGATCGGACCGCTCGACTGAGCGCCCTCTCGGGCTCAATCCAGCAGGCGGTCCGCCAGGCGGCGGCCGAGGTACAGGCCGACGCCGGTCCCCACCACGCTCAGGATGAACGCTGCGAACAGCCCCTGGCGCTCGCCCAGCCACCATCCGAGCGCCCCTACCACCGTGGCGCCTAGCCATGCCAGCAAGGTGCTCATCCGGCAAGCTCCTGCTCCAGCTCCTCGGTCAGCGCCGCGACGGCGTCGGGCCGGCCGTGAAACGCCGCCGGGGTGCTCTGAAACAGCTCGACGCGCCAGGCACTGCCGTCTCTCCGCGCGATGAGCGTCTGCACCGCGTTGACCGCCGGGTTGAGGCGGAGCTGCCCCGGCGGCACCATCCCGGCCACCGCGCGCAGCAACGCGACGTCCGGACCCAGGGCGCGCACCTCGCGCACCTTGCCCACGTACGCGGCGGTCGCGTGATGCGCGAACACTTCCCCCAAGTGTGCGGCGATCCGCGGGGCGCCGTCTACCGGGGAGCCGTCGAACCCCACGATGCTCCCGCCCGGATGGAAGTGCGCCGCGAACCCGGCGGCGTCTCGGCCGTTCCAGCTCGAGAGCAGTGCGGCGTACAGGTCAGCGACCGCCGCCATGTGGCCGCGGTCGGTCATTGGAGCAGAGGACATGATCAACCTCCCGACGCCCGGCGACGCCAGACGGTCCAGTAGATCCACCCGTTTACGATGATGACGAGGACGCCGAGGACCACCTGAATTGAGCGG
>DASSYY010000163.1:0-2313 GCA_035703025.1 Gemmatimonadales bacterium
CGGTGGAGACCCTCTGGGAGGAGCTGAAGCCGACATGACGATCGCCCTGTCGCCACTGAGCGCCGATGAGGCCGAGCGCTGCGCCGCCGCTGCCCACGCCGTGATGGAGCAGCTCGGCCGTGTGGTCCTGGGCCAGGACGAGGCCGTTCGCGACGCGGTCGCGGCGTTGATCGCGAGGGGACACGTGCTCCTGGAAGGCGTGCCGGGCACGGCGAAGACCCTGCTGGTGCGGACGCTGAGCCAGGTGTTGCGGCTCGAATTCCGGCGGATCCAGTTCACCCCGGACCTCATGCCCTCGGACATCACCGGTGTGAACCTGCTGGCCGGCCCACCGGGCGCGTTCACCTTCCGTCCGGGTCCGATCTTCGGGGACCTGGTGCTGGGGGACGAGATCAACCGCGCCCCGGCCAAGACCCAGGCCGCACTGCTGGAGGCGATGCAGGAGCGCCACGTGACCGTGGACGGGGTCTCCCACGAGCTGCCGGAGTCGTTCACCGTGTTCGCCACCCAGAATCCGATCGAGTTCGAGGGCACCTACCCGCTGCCCGAGGCCGAGCTGGACCGGTTCCTTGTGAAGGTGGTGCTCGATTATCCGGAGGAGCCGGTGGAGCAGGGTATTCTCCACCGGGTACTCGGCGGGTTCGAGGCCGACGCTCCGGAGAGCTACGGCGTCGATGCGGTGGCTGACGCCGGCGGGCTCGCCGACCTGCGTGAGGCGTGCCGCCGGGTGCGGGTCGAGCAGAGTCTCGTCGCCTACGTCGCCGCGATCGTGCGGGCGACGCGAAGCGCACCGGTCCTCGCGCTCGGCGCCTCGCCCCGCGGCAGCATCGCGCTGCTCAAAATGGCGCAGGCCGCCGCGCTGCTGGAGGGACGCCCATACGTCGTCCCCGACGACGTGAAGTCGCTCGCGCCCGCGGTCCTGCGGCACCGGGTGACGGTGGCTCCCGAGCTGGAGCTCGAGGGCGTCGCTCCGGATACGGCTCTCCGCGGTATCATCGAGAAGATCGAGGCGCCCCGATGAAGCTGGTCCCCTCCCCGCGCTGGCTGTGGGGCGCCGCCGCGCTGGCCCTCGTCGCGCCTGCCGCCGCCCTGTTGCCGATATCCCTCGGTTTCCTGCTCGCGCTCGACCTGCTGTGGGTCGTGCTTCTCCTGATCGATGCTGCCGCCGCGCCGGGCGCGCGGACGCTCGTGGTGCAACGCGAGGTGCCGGTCGCCTTCTCGGTCGGACGCCGCTTCGTGGTGCGGTATCTCTGGCGGCAGCGGGCCGGGCGTCGGCTCATCGTGCGGGTGAAGGAGCGGCTCCCCGAGCCGCTGGGCGGGGCGGTCACGCCCCTCCGCCGCCTGGAGCTACCCCCTCGCCTCGAGGTGGAAGAGCGTCTCGAGCTCCAGCCGCTCCGGCGCGGCATCGGCACTGGAGGGAGCATCGACCTTCGCATCCTGGGTCCGCTCGGCCTCGCCTGGCGGCAGAGCAGGATCGAGGCACCGTGGACCGCGACGGTCTACCCGAGCCTGCGCGGCACGTCGCTTCGCGCCCTGCCGATGCAGGTCATGCGGCGGCGCGAGGCCGGGCTCCGCACCGTGCGGCATCGGGGCGAAGGCCGGCTGTTCGAGGGGCTGCGCGAGTGGGTGCCCGGCGACGACACCCGGATCATCGACTGGAAGGCGACGGCACGGCGAGGCAAGCCGATCGCGCGGCAATACGAGGACGAGCGTCGACAGCAGGTCATGTTGCTGGTGGACGCCGGACGGCTGCTCACGGCGGAGGTAGACGGGGTGGCCCGGTTGGAGGCGGTGGTCTCGGCGGCGCTGCACCTGGCATACGCCGCCGTGGAGCACGACGACGACGTGGGGCTCCTGGTCTTCGCGGACACCATCCAGCGGTACGTGGCCCCGGCGCGGGGGAGGCGGGCGCTGCGTGCGGTGCTGGAAGGACTGGCGGCCGCCGAGGGCCGTCTGGTCGAGTCGGACTACCCGGGCGCACTCCGATATCTGGCACTGCACAGCAGGAAGCGCGCGCTCACCGTGCTCTTCACCGACGTCATCGACCGGACGGCGAGCGAGGCGCTCGTGGCCCAGGCCGCGACCCTGCGTCCACGGCACCTGCCCCTGGCGGTGACGCTCCGCGACCCGGCGATGGAGGCGCTCGCGTCGATGCGTCCGGCCGACCAGGAGGGGGCCTTCCAACGAGCCGCGGCGGAGGAGCTGCTCGGGGCGAGGGAAGCGGCGCTCACGGAGATGCGCTCGCGGGGTGTGATGGTGCTCGACGTGCTGCCGGAGGCCGCGGCATCGGCGCTGGTGGAGCGGTACTACCTG
>DASSYY010000213.1:0-4750 GCA_035703025.1 Gemmatimonadales bacterium
CGCGCTGGTCCGGCTGATCACCCGCAGCCCCGACAGCCCCGCCAGCCGGCTGGTGATCTCCTCCGTCAGCCCGTCGGCGAAGTACTGGTCCCCCGGCGCCCCCAGGTTCTTGAACGGCAGCACCGCCACCACCCGCGGGCCGGCCTCCACCGGATCCGCGGACCGGCGGGAGCGGAGCAGGCCCGCGATGCCGGCCGCGACGACGAGGGCGCCGGCCACCCCGATCGCGACCCGGCGCCGGCGGCCGATCGGCGAGGCCGCACGCGCCGGGACCGCCGGTGACGCGACGGCCGGCGCTTCCTCCGACGGCGGGAGCATACCCGACGGCTCCGCCGGCACCGGCGCGGCGTGATACGATGGCCGCGCCGGGGCGAGCGCGTCGGCCAACGCCTCGGCGCTCTCGAACCGATCCTCCGGCCGCCGGGCGAGCGCGCGCGTGAGGGCACGGTCCACGAACTCGGGGACGTCCGGCCGAACCGCCGCGAGCGAGGGCGGGGCCTCGGTCAACCGCCGGGCCATGATGGCGCGTGCGTTCGGCCCCTCGAACGGCGGGCGTCCCGCGAGCGCCTCCCAGAGCACCGTCCCCAGCGAGTAGATGTCGCTCCGCGCGTCCACGGCCTCGTCGCCGGCGCTCTGCTCGGGGCTCATGTAGGCCGGCGTTCCCAGGGTCACCCCGGTCTCCGTGAGCCGCTGCCCGGCCGCGTGGCCCAGGCCCTCCTCGACCGCGTAGGCGATGCCGAAGTCGGTGAGCAGGGCGTGGCCGCTGACCGAGAGCAGGATGTTCTCGGGCTTGAGGTCCCGATGGATCACGCCGAGCGCGTGGGCGTAGGCCAGGGCCGACGCCACCTCGCGCGCCAGCTTCACGGCGGCGGGGACGGAGAGCGGGCCCTGGCGCAGGAGTCGGTCGCGCAGCGAGCCCGTTTCCACGTAGGGCATGACGTAGAAGAGCCGGCCGCCCTCAGCGTCGTCGACCAGGGCGCTGCCGGAGTCGAACAGCGGCAGGATATGGGGATGGTGGAGCCGGGCGTGGGTGCGGATCTCGCGCTGGAACCGCTCGACGCCGAGCGCCTGCCCCAGCGCCGAGTGCAGAACCTTGAGCGCCACCAGCCGGCCGTGGCGCAGATCCTGGGCGAGGTAGACGGTCGCGCCCGATCCCCGGCCGATCTCCTCCTCCAGCAGGTACCGATCGGCGAGGGCGTCGGACAGCCGATGCATCGCCTCGTCGGTCATCGAGCCGCCTGCAGCGCCTCGTACGCCTCGCGGGCGCTCTGGTAGCGGTCGGCGGGGAGCCGCGAGAGGCAGCGCGCGAGCAAGGTGTCGACCGCCGGCGGCACGCTGTCGCGGAGCGAGCGCACGGATGGCGCGGCCTGCGTGAGCTTCCGGCTCAGCACGGAGGCGAGACTCGCGCCGCCGAACGGCGGCTCCCCGGCGAGCATCTCGAAGGCGACGCACGCGAGACTGTAGAGGTCGCTCCGCTCGTCGGCAGTCGTCTCGCCCGCGAGCTGCTCGGGCGAGAGATAGGCCGGGGCGCCGATCGTCACCGCCGTGCTCCCGGCGGTGCTGCGCGAGGCGGCCGCGTCCAGCGCTTCGACCAGCCCGAAGGACGCCACCGTGAGCCCGGTGCGGCCCAGCATGACGTGCTTGGGACGGAGGTCGCCGTGGCGGACGTCGCGGCCGTGGGCGTACACCAGGACCTCGAGCAGGTCCCGGGTGTGCCGGAGCGCTTCGTCCAGCGGGAGCTGCCGGTCGCGTGCGAGCCGCTCGCGGAGCGAGGTGCCCTCGACCGGCGGCGTGGCGAACCAGACGATGCCCTGCAGCAGCCCGCAGTCGCGGATCGGCACGATCCGGGGATCGTGCAGCGCGGTCACCCGCTCGAGCGCCGCGAGCACCCGGTCGACCGGCGCGAGCGAGGCAAGCCGCGGGGTCAGCACGTGCAGCTCGACCGGACGGGTATCGCGCCGATCCCGGGCCGCGAATGTCAGGAGCATCGTGCTCTCGGCCACACGATCGGCTACCTCGAAGCGGTCGGCGAGCGCGCGGCGGATCTCCTGCAGCTCGCGGGCGGCGGCCGCCCTGGCCTCCTCGGCGCCGGTTGCGCCGCGGCTCCTGGGCGGGGCGGGCCGGGCGTCGGCCGATGCCGGCAGGTCGCCCGAGCGCAACCGGACCAGCCAGGACTCGACCGCGGGATCGGGCTCGGTCTCGAGATGCTGCCGGACGAGCGCGGTGTGCACGCCGGCGAACTGGAGGGCGCCTACCCGGTCGCCCGCCGCCACGAGCGACTCGATGAGGCCGACCGCGGCGGTCGTGCTCACGGGCTCCGCCGCCGCGAGGCGCCGCCACCAGCGGGCGGCGGCCGCATGATCCTGCCGCGCCGCCGCGGCGGCCGCGAGCTGCTCGAGCGCCGCCGCGAACTCCCGCGCGTGGCGGACCCGCTCGGCGTCCTGCCACTCGTCGAACTCGGGGGCCTGGTCGAGCCGGAACCCGTCGAGAAACGGACCGCGGTAGAGACGGACCGCCCGCTCGTGCGCGCCCTCTTCGACCGCGTCCAGAAACTCGCCGATGTCGCTGGTGATCCGCTCGGGGTTGAGCTGGAGGGTGGCGCTGCCGAGAAAGACATCGTCGCCGCCGAGCGAGCGCCGGACGGCGTGGAGCGCCTGGTACAGCGAGTGGCGCGCCGCCTCGGGCTCGCTGCCGGGCCAGAGCAGGGAGAGCAGCCGGTCCCGGCCGACGCCCCGGCGGCCGGCCGACGCGATGACGGCCAGCAGCGCCAGGCGGCGGCGCTGAGCCGCCGGACCGGTATGCAGCTGGCCGTCCTGGTGCAGGACCAATCCGCCCAACGTGCTCAATCGCAGCATGAGGGGGAAACTTACGCGTCCGGGCGGGAAGGGCCACTGGCGCCGACGTCATTCCCGGCGCGGCGAGGGATGCCGAACCGCTTAACTCGCCGCGGCGGTCCGACCCTCCGGCATCCGCTTCTTCTCCTGCACCACACGGATCGCCCCGCGCTCGGGGGCGATCCCCCCACCCAGCCGCTCGGCCCAGGTCTGGGTGAACTCCGCGCCGAGGAGCAGGATCATCGACGAGTAGTAGATCCAGACGAACATCACCGCCAGCGAGCCCGCCGCGCCGAACGCCTGGCCCGGGTTGCTCCGCCCGAGGTAATACCCGATGAGGAACTTGCCGACCACGAAGAGGAGCGCCGTCACCGCCGCGCCGACCCAGACGTCCCGCCAGGCCACGGTCGCGTCGGGCAGCACCTTGAAGATCGCGGCGAACAGCGCGGTGATCACCGCCAGCGAGACCACCTGGTTGAGCACCTGCAGCAGCGTGGCCGACACGCCCTCCGGCAGCATGCCGGCGAGCGCGCCGCCGAACGCCGAGAGCGCCGCGCTCAGGATCAGCGAGACGAGCAGCAGGAACGCCACGCTCAGGATCATGCCGAACGAAAAAACCCGCTTCAGGAGGAAGGCCTTGAGCCCGCCCTGCGCCGGGTCGGGGGCGACCTCCCACGCACGGTTGAGCGCCACCTGGAGCTGCCCGAACGCGCCGCTGGCACCGAGCAGCAGGGCGACGATGCTGAGCACGGTCGGCAGCAGGGCACCCGACCCCGGCCCGTGGGCCTGCTGCAGGATGGTGCGGACCTGCTCGGTGGCCGACGGGCCCATGAGCGATCCGATCTGCGTCTCGAGCTGTCCCCGGATGTCCTGGGGGTCGAGCAGCGCCCCCAGAAGCATCAGGATCAGGACGAGGAGCGGGGGCAGCGAGAAGATGGTGTAGTACGACAGCGCCGCGGCCTGCGTCGGGCAGTCGTCCTCGATGAAATCCTTCCCGCTGTCCCGGACCAGCGCGAAACTGTCCTTCACCCCCATATGCTCACCCCGCTCCGCCGGCCGACTCCTTGATCTGATCCTTCACGGTGGCGGCCGCGTCCTTGAGTGCGGCCTTGACGGCGGGCGCCGAGGCGGAGAGCTCCTCCTGCAGCGTCTCCTTGACGTCGCGGCCGGCTTCCACCGCCGCGTCCTTCGCCCGCTCGGCCACGTCGGACACCCGGTCGACCAGCTGGTCCCGGGCCGGGCCCATGACCCGGCGCTCGGGCTCGGTCTCGGGGAGCAGCATCCCGAGTGCCAGACCGAGGACTGCCGCGCCGGCTGCCAGCGCCAGCGGATTCTCGTGCATCATCCGCTCGAGTCCTCCGCGGGCATCGCGCGCGCGCCGCTTGGCGGAGGTTCCCAGCTCGCCCGCGCGCTCCTGCAGCTCGTGCCCGAGCTCGCCTGCCCGCTCGGAGGCGTGCTGCGCCTTGTCGCCGACCGTGTGGCGCACGGAGTCGGCGCGATCCATCAGCCGGCGGCCGAGTCCCGGACGCCCGTTCGCCTCCCGCCGCTCGGGCCCGGTGTAGGCGAATCGCGCCATCCGGTCGCCCGACACCTGCCCCTGATCGCCCTTCCGCATCGTAAACAGCCAGATGGCTCCCAGCGTCACCGCGGCTACCGGCAGCGGGTTCTCGCTAATGAAGTCCAGCACCCGGGAGCCGGTCTGGCGTGCCTGGTCGGAGACGTTGGCCACGACGTCCTGGGCCTTCCCGGCGATCGCGTCCTTGGCCTGCTGCTTGAGGTTGTCCGGGCTCAACTTGTCGCCGAGCGCGTCGATGTTGCTGCTCATCCGCTCGCGGGTGCGCTCGATCTCCCGCTCGATCTCCTGGGGAGACCGCTGCTCCGCCGACAGCTCCCGCTCCGGCGCATCCTCCCGCTCA
>DASSYY010000258.1:0-2686 GCA_035703025.1 Gemmatimonadales bacterium
GTGGCGCGACCGCGAAAGTCAGTCCGGCGGCCGTCAGGATCAGTAGGCGCTTCATGCAACGGCTCCTGTGGGTCATGGCGAGAACTCGTCGCCTCCCGTGACGGGGGCTGTAGTCGGGGGTGGTTGGGAGGCCGTGGAGCCGCCTGAGGACTCCGGGCCGAATTCGGTCGTGATGGCCGGTGGGGGCCGTGAGATCGGGGGATTCTCGTGGGAGGTCGGCTCGGTGCCCTGGCTCGGGTCCTGGGCTGCCGTGGGCCGGTGGGGCTTGCGCGATGGGGTCGGGCTCGGCGTGGGCCGTGGGGTCGGGGTGGCGATGACCTCGGTGGTCCGGGCGGACGCCGTGAGCTCGGCCGGGCCTCGGGGTTTCGGTTTCCCCGCGCCCGTCGGGCGTGGTGCCGGCGCTCGGTCGGACGGGCCGAGGATCCAGCCGGGCGTCTGGACGACTCCGGTGGCGACGCAGAGCGCTCCCGCGCCTGCGCCGCTGAGGCAGAAGCCGATGATCGTCGCGATCGTGGAGATCCGGCCGCCGCCCGTGGAGGTGGCGATGTAGGCCGAGGCGGCGGCGTCGCCGGGCTGGGTGCGGTGGAAGAGACCGATCGCCTCCTCCTTGATCCGGTCGAGGCGGCCTCGCGAGGGCAGGTCGAGCCCGAGCTGGAGGTGGCCCGCAAGGTCGACGGCGTGCGGAGCGGGCGCCGCGGCGTCCACGGGCTGCGGCACCACGATCTGGATCTCGTCAGAGCGGGTGGCGAGCTCCTCCGGCGGCTTGACGCCGCCCGGCAGACCCGCGACCGGCGCGAGCAGGAACCCCGGCAGCAGCAGCTTGACGCGCGTTCCCGCCGGGACGTGGAGCCGCCGCACGGTGGCGCGACAGGCGCTGCAGTGGCGCAGGTGAGGGCGGATCTCGATGACGTCCGCGCTCGTGGCGGTCCCGGCCGCGAGCGCGGCGATCGTCGTGACGTACTGCTCGCAGGCCTCGCCGGACTCGATCGCCTGGAAGACCTTCATGAAGCGCCGCCGGCCCTCGGTGATCGCGCGGTTGACCTTGGTGTAGGTCCATCCGAGATGCTGGCCGATCTCCTGGTAGGAGTAGCCCTGCGCCTTGAGCATCAGGGCACGCCGCTCGTCGGGCTTCAGCGCGCGCAGCGCCTCCGCGCTCCGGCTGACCCGCTCGCCGCCGGCGACCTGGTCGTCCAGGGGCCGTGCGGTGGGCTCCGGGCGCGCGTCGAGGTCGGGCTCCTCGCCGCTGACGGACTCCGAGCGCGCGCGGCGGATCGCCATCGCCTCGTGCTTGATGACCACCTTCAGCCAGGCGACCTCGGTGTCGGGCAGCACGTGGTCCGCGCGGCGGAGGAAGATCTCGAGGGCGCGCTGGTAGGCGTCGAGCGCGTCGTCGTGGCAGAGCGACCAGTGGTTCGCCGTCCGCAGGAGCGCGCGGCCGTGCTCGGCCATCACGGACGCCGCGCGCTCGTCCGGGCCCACGACCCGGAGCGGTGACCGTCCTTGCACCCCTCCTGCTCCCACCGCGTTCCTCCACGACGCACCGACTGGAACGGAAGGCCGGCCTCCCTGGCGTGGCTTCCTCGCGGATTAGTGCAGACGGCTTAGCATTTCGCCCCGGTCAGTCGCGAAACGTTCGCAAAATGCGACAAATTCGTGCGCTGCACGCGTTGGCACACCGACCGGGAACCGGCGCATTACGGCGGGCGCTTGCGGGAACGTTGGGGCCATGCGCCCGACCCTGCTCGTGATCGCCCTCCTGCTGTTGACCGCCGCCCCCGCGGCCGCGCACCCGAATCCGAACGGCCTCCCGCTCCGCTTCGACGGCGTGTCCGAGAAGGTCGTGGCCAACACCGCGCAGGCGCAGCCGCAGCCCGCGCCGGTCCCGCGCCCGACCTGCAGGAGCACAGACCGCCCGGAGACCGACATCCAGGGCCGCGTCCCCGCCGGCAACCCCGAGGGGTTCACCTGCAACACGACGCTCGTCGGCCACCATGGCTCCTCCGGGGGCTACAAGGCGCTGCGCTTCACGGACAAGGCCGGCCGCGAGTGCGCCTACTACGACACCACGCTGCTGTTCCCCAGCAACGCGCAGACGCTGTCGGAGCGCCCCACCGGCGTCGCCGTGCTGGACATGAGCAATCCCGCCAACCCGGTCCAGACGGCGAGCCTGCTCACCCCCGCGATGCAGACCCCGCACGAGTCGCTGCTGCTCAACGAAAGACGAGGCCTGCTCGCGGCGGTCACCGGCAACCCGGCCGCCTACCCCGGCATCGTCGACGTCTACGACGTCAACGAGGACTGCCGCAACCCGGTCCTGCAGAGCTCGATGCCGATAGGCATCTTCGGCCACGAGTCCGGCTTCGCCCCCGACGGCAACACGTTCTACGCGACCTCGATCGGCACCGGCCAGATCACCGCCGTGGACATCTCCAACCCGAAGCTCCCGTTGATCGTCGCGGTCACGAACTACAACTCGCACGGCCTGACGATCTCCGACGACGGCAACCGCGCCTACGTGGCCGCCAGCCAGGGCCTGTTCATCCTCGACACGAGCGAGATCCAGGCCCGCAAGCAGGGCGCGCAGTTCAAGGAGATCTCCAAGCTCGACTGGCCGGAGCGGACGATCCCGCAGGTCGCCCAGCCGATCACCATCGGCGGGCATCCCTACCTGGCCGAGATCGACGAG
>DASSYY010000276.1:0-11546 GCA_035703025.1 Gemmatimonadales bacterium
CAACTCGGGCGGCGATCTCTACGTGGTCAGCTCCATCTGGCGCAACAACCGGTCGGGCCTCGTGCCCGCCTCGCTCGACCTGGAGCTCAAGCCGCCCCAGCGGGAGACCACCATCGCGGCCAACCTCATCGTCGGGAACAGCAACCGGAGCGCACCGGCGGCGCCGCTGCCCTCGATCGCCTACGGCAACGGGGTGCTGATCGGTGGCGGCGTCGGGAACGTGGTCGAACGCAACGTCATCGCCGACCACGAACAGCACGGCATCCTGGTCACTCCGATGTTCGACCGGAACTGGTGGCCCGCCCGCGGCAACGTCATCCGCGACAACCGCGTCGTCCGCTCGGGCCGGGCCGACCTCGCCCTCGGCGGCCCGGCGAGCTTCGGCAACTGCTTCGCCGGCAACCGCTACGCCGTGGCCGCCCCGGCGGGACTCGAGACGTTCCACGGCTGCGGCGGGGTGCGCCTGCCCCTTGGCTTCGACCCGCTGCCGCTGGTCTCGGTGGTGGGCTATCGGGGCATGACCGTGGCGCGGCGAACGTTCCCCGACTGGCGCGACCAGCCGGTGCCGTCCGCGCAGCCCACGATGCCTGCCGCCGCCACCGCGCCGGCGCGGCCCGCCGTGCATGTCTTCGAGAGCCTCCGCTTCGACGTGTCCCAGGCCGGCCTGCCGGATGGCGCCGAACAGGTGCTCGCGGCGGCACCGGACGATGTGCGGAGCTTCCGGTCCCCCGGTCTCGGCGGCCGGATCTTCGGCAGCGGCACGTTCTGGCTGGCTCCGCTGTTGTTGCTGCTCTGGCTGACGCGTGGCCGCAGGCGCCCGGTCCGCTCGGCCCTCGCCGCGATCGTGGTCTACGGCCTGTTCCTCGGCGCGGCCACCATCGTGTACGGGTACTTCTGATGAGTCGCGTCTCGCGGCGCGATTTCGTTCGGGTGGGGGCCGGGGTAGCAGCGGGGGCGCTCGGCTCGGCACTGCTCGGGCTCGGCCGGCGCGGAGCGCCCGCGGCGGTCGCGGCGGTCGGCCGCGCCGAGAGCTACGGTCACGGCGCCGAGCCGCCGGCGGGACTCGGGTCCGGCGCGCTCGACGGTGCGCTCCTCCCACCGGCGCCTCGCGCCGGACGCGCCCCGGCCACGGTGAGCGCCGACCTCTGGATCTCCGAGCAGCCGGTCGAGATCGCGCGCGGAACGACGGTGGCAGCCTGGACCTTCAACGGCCGCGTCCCGGGACCGATCCTGCGCGCCACCGAGGGCGATGCACTGCGCGTACGCCTCAAGAACCTCGGCGCGCGTCCCCACAACCTCCACCTGCACGGGCGGCACGACGTGTCGCAGGACGGGTGGCAGCCGGTGCCGCCCGGGGGCGAAGCCACTTACCAACTCCGGGCCGGACCGTTCGGCCTCCACCCTTACCACTGCGACGCGACGCCGGCGGCGGAACACCTGTCGCACGGGCTGTACGGCATGCTCATCGTGGACCCGGTGGGCGGGCGCCCTCCGGCGCACGAGGTAGTGCTGGTGCTCTCGGGCTTCGATGTGGACGGTGACGGACACAACGAGCTCTACGGCTGGAACGGAGTGGCGGGCTTCTACGAGCGCTTTCCGATCCGGGTTCCGGTCGGCGCGCTGGTGCGAGTCTACCTGTTGAACATGGTGGCTGACGACCCCGTGGCGTCGTTCCACTTGCACGCCGAGACGTTCGATGTCTACCGCAGCGGCACGCGCCTCGCGCCCGACGAGCGGACCGACGTGGTAACGCTGGCGCAGACCGAGCGGGCCATCGTCGAGTTCCGGCTGCCGGCCCGCGGCCGCTACATGTTTCACCCGCACCAGCGACACATGGCCGAACGAGGTGCGATGGGCTGGTTCGCGGCGGTGTGAGACGGGCGCCAGACCGGACCGCTATCTCCCCGCCGACCACCGCCTGAGCCCGCTGATCCAGCTGTAGGGATCGATTTCCGCCCCGTCCACCCGCCGGGCGATCACGGCCGCGTTGGTCGGGGCGTAGAGGAACAGCGCGGGCGCGTCCGCGTTGAGCGTATCCATCGCCTCCCGGTAGAGCCGGCCCGCCTCATCCTTGTCGTCCGCGCGCGCCGCTCGATGCAGCAGGGCGTCGAACGCGGGGTTGGCGTAGTGCCCGTAATTGAGGTTGCCCCACCCGGCGCGGGTCCACTGGTCGGCCAGGCCGCGGGGACTGGGCTCGTCGAGCCACGCGCCGATGTAGCTGTCGAACTCGCCCGCACCCAGCCGTTCCTGGAAGACCGGGAAGTCCACCGCCGTGACCGTCACCGCGGCGCCCACCGCCTGCCACATCGCCTGAACCGCCACGGCGAGCTGGCGGCGGGTCGCGCTGGTGCTCGGCACCAGGATATCGAAGGCCAGCGCGCGGCTGCCCCGCTGCCGCGAGGTGGCGCCCTCGGGCCGGTGCCACCCGGCCGCGTCGAGCGCGCGGTCCGCCTGTACCGTGTCGAACGGGAGCACGTGGATGCTGTCGCTCCAGATCCAGAGCAGCTGCGACATCGGCCCCGGCGGCGCCTTGGCCTCGCGACCGAACACCGAGCGGGCGAGGGTCTCGCGATCGATCGCCATCGCGAGCGCACGCCGGGTCGCCGCGTCCCCGAAGATCGGATGCGGGCCGTCCTTTGGGCCGCCGGCGATCCGAAAGCCGAGGAATCCGTAGGCGGCCGAGGCGTAGGGCACGAGCCGCAGCGTGCTGTCCTTCGCCACGCGGGCCTGGCGGTCGGGGCTGCCGGCGGTCTCGAGCAGATCGGCCTCGTGGCTCAGCACCAGGTTGAGCGCCGCGTCGGGGTCGGGGGCGAAGCGCCAGATGGCGCGCCGAATCGGGGGCGGCGCGGGGCTCGCCGAGTCGGCCACCAGCCGCACGAACTCACCACGCTTCCACTCGGCCACGCGATACGGACCGCTGCCCACCAGATCGGCTACGCTCGTGTCCGCGCCCCAGGTGTTCGTGGGGCGCCCTGCCCAGACATGGCTCGGAATGATCCGGACGTGAAAAGTGGCGTCGTACAGCTCCTCGGCGGAGGGCTCCGCGAAGCGGATGAGGAAGGAGGTCGAGTCCTCGGGGACGACCGTCATACCGCTGAGGTAGGGGCGCGCCGCCGCGTCGATCACCGAGTCGGCGAACGCGGCGAACGAGAATCGGACGTCTTCGGAGGTGACCGGCCGCCCGTCCTGCCAGCGCGCGCCGGGACGGAGGTGGAACCGCCATGTCAGGGAGTCGACTCGCTCCCAGCTTGCCGCCAGGGCCGGACGGTAGGCCGCTTCGTCGATCGGCGCCCGACCGGGGGCGAGATCGGCGAGGCGCTCGAAGACCTGGTCGCCGATGTCGCGCGCCACCGACTCATAGGCCAAGGGCGGCAGCAGGTGGGTCGGATCGCCGGTGGCCGCAACGACGACGGTGCCGCACCGCGCACAGTCGCCGCGGTCGGGCCCGCAGGCCGCCGCGAGCCACGCGAGGAGTGCCACGGCGGGTCGGGACCAATGTCGGGAAGAAGCCATCCGCACCTCGAGTCGGCAGCTGGAATCGGGGACCCGACCAAAGGAAGCGGAAGCAGGCAGTGCACGCCAGGTGCATCGAAGCGATATTGAGCTGTATCGCCGCGTTGCAGCCAGGGGGCTGCCGCCGAGGGCTGCTACGCTGCTATCTTATTGCTGCATAATAGCTTCATACAATAGCCCTGGGCGGGCACATCGGTTGCCTTGAATGGCGGTGGCAACATCCACCAATGCCCATTCCGGAGAGACCGATGCGCCGAACCGCCCTGTTTGCCGCCACTGCCCTGGCTGCCGCCTCGCTGGCGGCGTGCGGTGATTCCGCCAGCCCTTCGTCGGGCGGTCAGATGAATTTCAACGTTGCGACGCGCCCGGCTGCCCCGACGGCGGCCGTGTCGGCGGCGATGTCGCCGAGCCTGGTCACGGCAGGGACGCCCGAAACGTTCACTGACGGCACCAATACGCTGATCATCGACCAGGTCCAGCTCGTGCTGCGTGAGATCGAGCTCAAGCGGGTTGAAGCCACCACTGCGTGCGGTGAGTCCTCCGGCGATGCCTGCGAGAAGCTGGAGCTGGGGCCGATCCTGCTGGATCTGCCGCTCGGCGGTGCCGGCGGTGCAGCCCGTACCTTCAGCGTCGCCGTGGATACCGGCACGTTCGGCGAGGTCGAGTTCGAGATCCACAAGCCGTCCGACGACGACGGCTCCGACGCCGCCTTCCTGCAGGCCCATCCCGAGATGGCCGGGGCCAGCGTGAAGGTGACGGGCTCCTTCAACGGTACGCCGTTCAGCTTCAGCAGCGACCTCGACGCCGAGGAAGAGATCGAGCTCAGCCCGCCGCTCGTGGCGACCGAGGCGGCGGCCACCGACCTCACGCTGCTGGTCGACCTCGATCGCTGGTTCCGCGACGCCGCCAACGGCCTGGTGGATCCGGCCAGCGCCAACAGCGGTGGCGCCAACGAGAGCCTGGTGGAGCACAACATTCAGAGCACCCTGCACGCCTTCGAGGACGAGGACCATGATGGCTCGGACGACCATGGCGGCGATTCGTCCCACGACTGACCCGACGCTCCGGGCGTGACCGAGCATCCCTGGTCGATCGCCCTCGTTCCGCTCTCGGACAGCTTCCGCGCCAGCGTGGCGGAGCTGGCCCGGGAGCTTCGGGCGGGTGTGGTGGTCTGGAGTCCGGCGGACGATCCCGCCCCCCCGCCGGGCGCCGCGGTCCTCCTGATCCTGGCAGGAGGGTCCGAGGGGGAGGCGCTCGATCTGCTCGCGGATCTGCCGCCGGCCGGCGCGCCCGTCTACCTCGTCGGCGCGATGCCGGACCACCGGCTGGCGGCCGCGGCGGTACAGCGCGGCGCACGCGACTACTTCGCGCTGCCGGAGGACTTCGACATCCTCCGCCGTTCGCTCGAGCGGGAGGCGCGGGAGGCAACCGGCCGGGTCGAGGCCGGCCGATTCGCCGAGGCGGAGCGGAGCGCCGTCGGGTTCGAGACGATTCTCGGCCGCAGCGCCGCTCTCCGCCAGACGCTCGACCAGGCGGCTCGGGTGGCGTCGCATCGGGACGTGACCGTGCTGATCGGCGGGGAGACCGGCACCGGGAAGGAGCTGCTCGCGCGCGCCATCCACTACGCCAGCGCCCGGGCGCCCCAGCCGTTCGTCGAGATCAACTGCGCCGCGATCCCGGCCAACCTGCTCGAGAGCGAGCTGTTCGGCCACGATCGCGGCGCGTTCACCGGCGCGATCGCGGCCAAGCCGGGGCTCTTCGAGCTGGCGCACGGCGGCACGCTGTTTCTCGACGAGATCGGTGCACTGCCGCTCGAGCTCCAGCCGAAGCTGCTCCGGGCGCTCGAGGCGCGGACCATTCGCCGGGTGGGTGGGCAGCAGGGCCGGCAAGTCGACGTCCGGGTGATCGGCGCGACGCATCTCGATCTCCCTGCCGCCGTCGCTCGGGGTGAGTTCCGGGAGGACCTGTACTACCGGCTCAACGTCGTCGCGCTGACCCTGCCGCCGCTCCGGGAACGGGACGGCGACATCGAGCTCCTGGCCGAGACCTTCCTGGCGCGGATCGCCGCCGGCTACGGGCTCCCGGTGCCGGCACTGACGCCGGACCTGCGGCTTGCCCTCCGCGCCCATGCGTGGCCGGGCAACATCCGCGAGCTCCGGAACGCGGTGGAGCGGGCGCTGGTGCTGTCACCGCGCGGGACTCTGCGCCCCGAGGAGCTCATCCCCGCCGCCCGGGAAAGCGCCCGCGAGGCCGCGGTCGGGCTGCCGTTCCCGAGCACCTTGGACGTCGTGATTCGCGCCGCCGTTCGCGCGATGCTGGAGCTGACCGAAGGCAACAAGAGCGAGGCCGCCCGCCGGCTCGGCATCTCGAGACCGCGGCTCCAACGGATCCTCGACGGACATACGGACTGATGCACCGGCTACCACTACGGGAGACTGTCATGCATACCGCTCGCGGGATCCATCGCCTGTTGCTCGCCGCCCTCGTCGGGGTGGCCGCCGCCTGCTCGGACGGGAGCGGCCCCAACGACGGGACCAAGCCGCCGAGCGAGCTGAACGTGATCCACGTGGCGTCGACCAGCGCGCCGCTGTTCAATCCGTCCGACAGCTTCTACGCCAAGCGGGGCGAGGACCGCGAGGTGCGCATCTTCTTCCAGGACGCGGAAGGGAAGGCCGGCGAGGAGTACCTCCGCCTGCGGGTGGACGCGCCCAGCCTGCTGGCGCTGCCCGACGGCACCCCCGTGCTGCCCGGCGACTCGGTGCTGATCCACGTTCGCGTCGTGGACCCGAGCCAGATGCTGTTCGAGCTCTCCCCGGCGGGACTGCAGTTCAATCCCCTACAGCCGGCCCAGCTCAAGATCCATTACGACCACGCCGACGGCGATCTCAACGACGACGGCAGCGTGGACGCCATAGACGACAGCATCGAGACCACCCTCGCGATCTGGCGCCAGGAGCAGCCGGGCGACCCGTTCGTGCGCCTGGTGTCCGTCCTCTCGGCCGACCTCGACGAGGCCGAGGCCGAGCTGACCGGCTTCAGCCGCTACGCGTTGGCGTACTGACCCGGCGATGGTCGCCATCCCCTCCGCCGACGACGCCACCCACCAGCTCCGCGAGCTGGTGCGGAGCGGCCGCTTCAGCGAGGCGCTGGAGTGGTATCGTCGCGTCGAGGGCTCGCCGGCGGGGCAGCGGCCCGACGCCCAGCTCCTGGCCGCGACCGCGTCCACTCGACTGGGGGAGTTTCCCGTGGCCGAGTCGCTGGCCGACCAGGCGCTCGCCAAGTTCCGCGCCCGCGGCGATGCCGACGGCCGCATGCGGACGCTCAACCTGCTCGGCGTCATCCGCTTCGAGCGCGGGCGGCTGGCCGACGCCGAGGCGGCGCTCGCCGAAGCCCTCGACCTGGCCACCCGGCTGGGCGACAGCCTGACCGCCGCCCGGGCCTGCAACAATCTCGCGTCCGCCATGCACCTGCGCGGCCGTCCCGACGAGGCGGTCGGCCTGTATCGCGGCGCGCTCCTGGCCTACCAGCGCCTGGGGGACCGCCGCGGCACTGCGGAGGCCTATCACAACCTCGGGCTCATCTACCGGCAGCTCGGCGAGTGGCGAAACGCCGAGAACGCCACCGACGAGGCCCTCCGCCACGCTGCGGTCGTGGGGGAGCGCGGTCTCCTGGCGCTGGCCACGACGGGACGGGCCGAGCTCATGGCCGAGCGGGAGCACCTGGCGCAGGCGCGCCAGGAGCTGGACCGGGCGGGGCGATGGGCGACGGAAGCCGGCGACGAGGTGGGACGGGCGGAAGTCGAGCGCGTGCGGGCGCTGGTGGCGTACAAGGCAGGCGACCTGGCCCAAGCCCTCACCCACGCCGAAACGGCGCGAGCCACGGCGGTGTCCTTCGACAGCGCCGTGCTCGCCGCGGAGTGCTCGGCGCTGCTGGCCTTGACGCTCAAGCGCCTCGGCCGGCCGGCCGAGGCGGAGGAGCGCCGCGCGGAAGCGGACGCACGGTTCCGGGCGCTCGGGGCCGAACGCCTGGTCGAGCGCCTGGCCGAGGAATGGCGGGCCACGCCGGCCCGCCGCCACTCCTAGACGCGCGGCGCGCCGGGTTACGACGCGACCGCGTGCTCCTTCTGGTTCTCGGCCGCGACCTTGGCCGCCACCTCCGGCGGCGCTTCGGCGTAGCTGTGGAACTTCTCGCGGTGGTGGCCGCGCCCGTGGGTGATCGAGTGCAGGGTCGTGGAGTACTTGTAGAGCTCGGCCTCCGGCACGATGGCGCGGACCTTGGTGAGCCGGCCGTCCTGCTCGGTGCCGAGGATCTGGCCGCGGCGTGAGCTGAGATCCCCCATCACGTCGCCCAGCAGCTCGTCGGGGGCCCAAGCGGTGACTTCGATCAGCGGCTCGAGCAGCACCGGCCGGGCCTTGGGGGCCACGTTCCGGAAGGCGAGGATGCCGGCCATCTTGAACGACATCTCGTTCGAGTCCACGTCGTGGTACGAGCCGTCGAAGCACTCCACCCGGAAGTCCACCATCGGATAGCCCGCCACCACGCCGCGCTCGGCCGACTCCTGCACGCCGCGGTCCACCGCCGGAATGAACTTGTTGGGGATCACCCCGCCGACGATGGCGTCGATGAACTCGTAGCCGGCGCCGCGCGGCCGGGGTGAGATCCGGATCCAGCAGTCGCCGTACTGCCCGCGGCCGCCGCTCTGCTTCTTGTGCTTGCCCTGACCCTCGGCCTTGCCCTTGAGCGTCTCGCGGTACGCCACCCGGGGCCGGGCCAGCTCGGCGTGGACGCCGTATTTCCGCTCGAGCCGCTGGAGGATGGTCTCGAAGTGCCGCTCGCCCATCCCGTGGATCAGGGTCTGGCCCAGCTCCGAGCTGTACTCGAAGTGGAAGGTCGGGTCCTCCTCGTGCAGCTTGTGGAGGCCGGCGGCGAGCTTGTCCTCCTCCCCGCGCTGCTTCACGACGACCGCCGAGGTCGCCTCGGAGTCCGGCAGCGGAATCGGCGGGAGCCGGACCGGCGCGTCGCGCCGGCAGAAGGTGTCGCCCGTGTGGGTGTCCTTGAGCTTGGCCACCGAGCCGATGTCGCCCGCGGACAGCCGGTCGACCTCGATCCGCTCCTTGCCCTGCTGGATCGAGAGGTGGTTCAGCTTCTCCGCCACCTCGTGCTCGGCGTTCCAGACTTCGTCCCCGTTGCGGAGCTCGCCGGCGTAGAGCCGGAACAGCGTCACATCGCCGACGTGCGGTTCGGACATCGTCTTGAAGACGCGGCCCACGAGCGGCGCCTCGACCGGCGGCGTCCGCTCCGCGGGTGAGGGCAGCAGCTCCACCATCTTCCGGAGCAGCGTCCGGAGGCCGTAGGTCAGCGTGGCGCTGCCGCAGAAGAGCGGTACGATCTGGCCCGCGAGCATGGCCTTCTTGACCGCCCCGATGAACTGCTCGCGGGGGATCTCATCGCCCGCGAGGTAGCGCTCGATCAGGTCGTCGTCCGTCGAGGCGACGGCCTCCGTGAGGTGCTCGCTGTATTCCTGATAGCGGGCCTGGTACTCGGGCGGGATCGGCACCACCTCGTTCTCGCCCTTGAGCGCCCCCTTCTTGTACTGGTGGCAGTGGCCGGAGAAGAGGTTGATGATGCCGTGGAAATCGGGGCCGTCGCCGATCGGGATCTCGACCGGCACGACCTTGGGCGTCAGGTGAGCCTTCACATCGGCGAACACGCGCTCGAAGTCCGCGTGCTCCTTGTCCATGAGCGAGACGAACAGGAGGCGCGGCAGGTGCAGCTGGTCGAGGACCTCCCAGGCCCGCTCAGTCCCAACCTCCACACCCCCGGTCCCGCTCACCACGACCACGGCGGCGTCGGCGGCATGGAGGCCGGTCACGACTTCGCCGAAGTAATCGAGGTAGCCCGGGGTGTCGATGAGGTTGAGCTTGGTGTCCATCCACTCGGCGTAACCGAGGGCCAGGTTGATGGAATGCTGGCGCGCGATTTCGTCGGGGGAGTAGTCGGTGAGGGTCGTACCGTCCTTGATGCTGCCGTGGCGCCGGCTGCTACCGGACACCCAGGCGAGGGCGTCGACGAGCGACGTCTTTCCGCTGGCCCCGTGGCCGACGAACGCCACGTTGCGGATGGCGTTGGAGCCATAGACCTTCATGGTCTCCACCTCCTTGGGAGAGTTGGATTCCCAAGGTGGAGCGGGACCGCCGAGTTGTCAATTCATGGCCGGTCCCGCGCGGTGGAGCGCTCGAAGTGAATGGAGGTGGCGATCTGGAGGACGGGGATCGCCAGCAGCAGGCGCGGCTCGCCGGCCAAGAGGGCACCGCCGAGGCCCAGCCCGCCGACGGCCAGCGACGCGGCCAGCGCCGGGCCGTACTTCCCGCTCCCGCCATTGGCCAGATGCACCCCGAGCGGCACGCCGAGGCTCTCCCCGGCCAGGCCGGCGTAGAATGCCGGCGCGAAGCAGTCCAGCTCCTCGCAGGAGCCGTCCCGCATGGCAATGGCGCCGGCCACGAGCCCGGCGGTCCCGCCGATGATGCCGCCGAAGACGAGCTTCGGGGTGTCCAAGTCGTCTTCGGCGAGGTGGAAGGCGGTCCGTGACGGCGCCGCCTGCGCCAGCTCCGCCCGGGGCCACTCGGGCGACGGAAGCCGCTGGGCGGCCAGCGCCCGGGTGGCGGGAAACAGGCACGTCAGGAGCAGGAGAGCCGCGCGACGCATAGATGCCTCCGGAGGGGGTAGGTCGATCTCCGGTGCACCATACCACGGCGGCGTGACCCGGCCGTCCCCCGAAATCGCTGACACTTGAGAGCGACGCCCCCCGCTGCAGGGGCGCTGGCGTCTCCGCAGTACGGACCGTAGGATAGCCGGCATCCACCTGCCATCCTCTCCGAGGGAGGACCAACTCATGTCGCTCATCCCGCCATTCCGTCGCATCCTCCACCTGGTCGCAGCGCTGGGTTTCGCCGGCTCCACGGCTGCCGCCGCTCAGGGAGTCGAGACTCCTCACCTTCCACTCCGCACGGTGATCGACGAGCTCAACAGCACGCGTGCGTCGTATGCCGAGGCGTACAACGCCAAGAATCCCGCCGCAGTCATGGCCTTTTACCTGCCTGAGGCCATAGTGGTCCTGCCGGACGGCAGCCAGATCATGGGGGCCACGGCCATCGGCGAGATGATGACGAAGGATGCGCCGACCTGGCCGCACATGGTGCTCGCGTCCGATACGGTTCGGGTGTACGGCGGGACGGCGGTGGACTTCGGAACGGCCACGCTGCATCCGAAGGACGGCAGCGAACAGGTGAGCCGGTACATGGCCGTCCTGCGGCGCGGCGTGCGTGGCTGGAAGCTCGCATCGGTGGCCCAGGTACCGGTTAGGGGGAAGAGCGGGAACTGAAGCAGCGCGGCAAGCGAGGACGCGGCGGCGGAAACCGGAGCGACCCTACCGGTATCCCGCCGCCTGGAGCTGGAACAGCTCCGCGTACAGCCCGCCCTGCGCCACCAGCGCCTCGTGGGTCCCGTGCTCCACCAGCTCCCCGCCGCGGAGGACCAGGATCCGGTCGGCCATGCGGACCGTGCTGAACCGGTGCGAGATGAGCACCGCCATCCGCCCCGCCGTCAGCTCCGAGAACCGGAGGAACACCTCGTACTCGGCCCGCGCGTCGAGCGCGGCGGTGGGCTCGTCCAGAATGAGCAGCTGGGCGTCCCGCATGTACGCCCGCGCCAGGGCCACTTTCTGCCATTCCCCGCCCGACAGCTCGACCCCGCTCTCGAACCGGCGGCCCAGCATCTGGTCGTAGCGGCCCGCCAGCCGGGCGGCCACCGTGTCGGCGAGGCTGCGCTGCGCCGCCGCCTCGATCCGCGGCTCGTCCTCGCGCTTGCCGATGTTGCCGACGGCGATGTTGTCCCGGAGCACGAAGTCGTAGCGCACGAAGTCCTGGAAGATGACGCCCACGTTCCGCCGGAGGCTGTCGAGGTTGTAGTCCCGGAGATCCACCCCGTCCAGCAGGATCCGCCCCTCGGTGGGGTCGTAGAGCCGGGCCAGGAGC
>DASSYY010000035.1:0-3075 GCA_035703025.1 Gemmatimonadales bacterium
CCGGTCGCCACGACCCGCCCCCACCGCCCGGCTCGTGAGCGAGCTCGGCGCGTCGAGGTGAGCAGCGTCGTCCACACCGACACCGAGCCGGTTCACCAGCTCCCCGCCGAGCCACCCGGTCACGACCGAGATACCGGCCCCGAGCAGCCCCGCCACGACCGCCTCGGTCGGCGGCAAGGTGGGATTGTCACGACGCAGCAGCCAGCTGAATGCGAACAGCGCCACGACGACGACGTTGCCCGCGCCGTGGATCAGCCCCACCCGCTTGGCCCGGGTGCCCCGCGGGATGGCCCACCAGTCCAGGGCACCCGGCACCGCCGCCACGAGGCCGGTGATCACGCCGGCCCCGATCATGTAGAAGGCCGCCTGGGTCCACGTGGCATTGTCGGTCACGAGGAAGATCACGTCAAAGACCACGGCGGTCGCCAACAATCCGAGCGGGAACACGAGCAGCATCTGGTGCAACGGGTGGCCGGCGACTTTGACTCGGCTTTCCATGGGGATACCCGTCAGCGCTGAGGTTGACCCTGGACTTCCTGGAGCCCGGCCGGAGGTCGAGGCTCAGGTAGGAAGATGTTCGGGCCCGGCTGAACGGGATGTGATGCAGGTCGCCCGGACGTTCGGCGGGCTTAGGAGCTCTCCTCCGGCCACTGGTACAGCGACCGGTACAACTCCTGGTTCCGGCTGATGATCCGGACGTACCCTCGGGTCTCCACGAACGGGATGCGCTCGGCGAACACCTCCGGATCGTCCACCCCCGTCCGCTTGGCCCACCGCTCGACCCGGCTCGCTCCCGCGTTGTAAGCGGCGAGGATGTGACCGGGCTCGGTGTAGCGCACCGCCAGCTCCTGGAGGTGGTAGGAACCGAGCTGGAGACTCACGTCCGGCTGATACAGCAACACCGGGTCCCACACCGGATAGCTCAGCGACTCGGCGAGCCTGCCGCCGAGTTGAGGCATCACCTGCATGAGCCCCCGAGCGCCGGCGGGTGAGGTGGCGCTGGGATTGAACATCGATTCCTGTCGGATCAGCGCCGCCACCAGGCTCGGGTCGAGACCCTGCTCCGACGCCTCCGCGAGGAGGGCGTCCTGGTGCACCACCGGGTACAGCAGACGATAGGTACGGGCGTCCGCCGGCGCGCCCCGGGCCAATGCCTTCCGGGCGAGCTGAATCGCCTGGGACGCGAGTCCCTGCCCGCGCATCGCGTTCGCCACGGCGAGCATCCGCTCGCTGCTCGACTCCGAGGATCTCGCCAGCCGCTCGTACTCCCAGCGAGCCTCGGTGCTCAGTCCCAGTCGGCCGAGCAGCGCGGCACGGGCTACGACCGAGTCGGCATCGAGGACGGCCATGAAGGAGTCGGGCGCCTCGGGCGGCACCCACACCGGAAGCCCCAGCCGGCGAGCGGCGAGACTGGCGTAATAGGACGAGGGATCGCCCTGGGCCGCCTTCCGCCAGCGGGCGTGCGCCTTCACGCTGTCGCCCGCGATGGCCCACGCGCGGCCGGCCCAGTACACCGAGGCGGGCGCCTCGTCGCTCCGGGGATACCGACGGCCCAGCTCGTCGAACTCCCGAGCGGCCATGGCCGCATCACCGGTGAGGAGCTCGACCATCGCGGCGCGGAAGCGGGCGGGCGCGGCGAAGCGGCTCGTCGGGTAACGTACCGCGGCCCGCCGGTAGTAGGTTCTGGCAAGACGGTCGGCCTGCTCGTCGGTGGCGAGATCGCCCAGGAGGAAGAGCGCGGACGAGGCGGCGGTCGTGTCCTTGGGGTATCGCGCCGGGATCCCGACCAGCTCCCCACGCCCCTTCACCGCCTGCCCGTCTCGCACCAGCGAGCGGGCCCGGAGGTACGCAGCGGACGCGGCCATCCACGAGGGCGAGCTGACCAGCTTGTACTGCGCCGCGGCATCGGCATTCCGACCCAGCTTCGCGAGGGCGCCGGCGTAACCGAAGCGCTCGACCTGCCCACCGAGACCCGCGGAGAAAGCTATGGGGTAGCCTTGTGCCGCCCGGGCGGCGAGGCCTGCCTCGTCGGCCGCGCGAGCCACCAGCAGCTCCTCCTCGGCGTTGAGCGGCGCGAACGCGCTGTCGAGGAGCACGATGGCGCCGCGCACGTCGCCAGGGGAGCCCCCGGCCGTGATCTTCTCGAGCAGCTCGCGACGGACCTCGGCGCGAGGCGCGCTGTCGGCGGTGGCGCTGTCTCCGCTCATCCGGAGCCGGAGATGCACACCGGTGAGCCAGGCGCCAAGCTCGCGATAGCGGCGGGCCGCTCCCTCGAGGTCACCGGTCCGCTCCCCGGCCATGGCATCGGTCCACCCGATCCGCTCCTTGGCCAGCGGCAGGTTGACCCGCTCGTAGATCGCCGCGCGTGCCGCGCTGTCGGCGGTGACGGCGGCCGCCTTGAGCAGGATCCAGTCGGAGACGGCGGGCATGACGGCCGCGGCACGCCTGTAGGTGGCTGCTGCGCTGTCCAGCTGGTCCACCCGATCGTAGGCCGACGCGAGCAGGTAGAGGCGCTCACCCTCCTCTTCCGCATCCCGGCCCCGAGGCGCGGCAAGCGCGTAGGCCAGGGCGACAGAGTCGTCGCCACGCTCCAATGCCGACCGGGCGAGGAGGACCCGGCCACGGCCATCGAAGAGCGAGTCCAGCCAGGTCTCGCCCTGGAGCAGCCGGCCGACCTCGGGCCAGCCGCCCCAGCGGCTCGCTGCCGTTGCCGCCAGGAAGACGGCCGGCGGCGTCCGCTGGGTCGAATCTCCGACCACCGGCGCGACCAGCAGACTCGCCTGCCACGGCCGACCCCGCTCGAGCGCCTCGCGGGCAATCTCGAGAATCGTATCGGCGGGGGCGCTGGGCGGCCCGTAGGCCATCCCCGGCAGGAACTGCACGGGGGCAGGCGCGGCGGCAAGCTGCAGCAGCAGCGGGAGCTGGATCAGGAACATGAGACCGGGTGGTATTGGGTTGGGAGAGGAAATCGTTGTGCAAATGTCACGCCTCCGCGGCGTCCGACCCTCCGGGCCCTCAACACCGCCTTGACGGCCCTAAAGCCCTTTGATTGTGCGTCATGCGTTGCACTTTGGG
>DASSYY010000040.1:0-11680 GCA_035703025.1 Gemmatimonadales bacterium
GTGGCGGTCTACGTGGTCGAGGCGGTGGTGATCGTGGTCGTCCTCCTCGCCGAGGCCTCGGCGAGGCGGGCCGTGGCTGCGCGGGTGGCGGTGTGACGGGCGGCGACGTGCTGCTGGGCGGCTTTCTCGCGGCGGCGGTGCGCGTCGCCACGCCGCTTCTGCTCGCCGCGACCGGCGAGACCGTCACCGAGCGATCCGGCGTCATCAACCTGGGCCTCGAGGGGATGATGCTGGCCGGCGCCCTGGCCGCGACCCTGGGCGCGAGCGCGGCGGGGCCGTGGACGGGGCTCGGGCTGGCCGTGCTCGCGGGCATGGCGCTCGCCGCGGCCTTCGCCGCCATCGCGATCGGAGCGCGCGCGGACCAGATCATCACCGGCACCGCGCTCACGCTCGCGGCCGTCGGGCTGACCGGGACGATCTACCGCCAGGCGTACGGCACGGGCGGCGCCGGCCTCGCACTCCCCACGCTCGCGCCGGTGCCGATTCCCGGCCTGTCGCGCATTCCCATCCTCGGGCCCGCACTGTTCGACCAGCCGGTGCCGACCTACCTGGCGCTCGTCGCACTGCCGGTCGTCTGGTGGGTGCTGTTCCGCACGCGGTCAGGTCTCGCGCTGCGGGCCACCGGCGAAGGCCTCGCGATGGCGCGCGCCGCCGGCGTCCGAACGGGTCTCGTGCGCACGGCCGCGACCCTGGTGGGCGGCGGGTTCGCCGGGCTCGCGGGGGCGACCCTGGTGCTGGCGCAGGTGGGGACGTTCGCGGAGAAGATGACGGCGGGGCGGGGGTACGTCGCGATCGCCATCGTGGTGCTCGGCCGGTGGCACCCGGCGGGTGTCGCGGTGGCGGCGCTGCTGTTCGGCGCGGCGACGGCCCTGCAGTACGTGTTCCAGTCACTCGGGCTGGCGGTCCCGTACCAGCTCTTCCTGATGCTGCCCTACGTGCTCACGCTGCTCGCACTGGCCGGCGCGGTGGGGCGGGTGCGGGCGCCTGCCGATTTGGGAAAGGCCTGACGCGAAGGCCTGGGCGCGAAGCACGGCGCCGTCACCAGCCGAGCACCAGCGCCGGCAGCTCCGCCAGCGACCGGATGGTTGCTGCGGGCGGGGCAGGGAGGCGTTCGGGCGGCGCACCGGCCGGGTCGATGAGCACGGCGCGGAGCCCGGCGTTGGCCGCACCGGCGGCATCCCACGCGTTGCCGCTCACGAACACGATCCGCGTGGCCTCGATCTCCAGTGCCTCCGACGCCAGCGCGTACACCAGCGGCGACGGCTTGTACACACCGAGCGGCTGCACCGACAGCACCCGGTCGAGCACGGGGGTGAGACCCGCGTGATCGAACGCGTCCCGGAGCATGTCCGGGTTGCCGTTCGACAGTACCGCGGTGCGGATGCCGGCTGCCCGGAGCGCACTGAGCGCCGGTCCCGCGGCGGGATAGGCGGCAAGCCGCCGGAAGGCGTCGCCCAGCCGGGTCTCGAGCTCAACCGGCGCACCGGCGGAGAATGGCATGCCCGGCGCCTGGTCGCCGATTGCTTCGAGCGCGTAGCCCAGCGCGTCGCGGGTGACGGTCTCGAAATCGGCGTGCCGGCCCATGAGCGTGCGGAGCCACGTGTACTCGAGCTGCTTCCGGCGCCACAGCGCCAGGAGCGGCGCGGCGGCCTCGCCGAGCGAGGCGGCGTAGGGGGCCACGGCACTCGAGAGGTCGAGCAGCGTGCCGTAGGCGTCGAAGACGCACGCGCCGACGGCGCGAGCGTTCATCGGGGCTCGGGATCCAGCCGTCCCGAGGCCAGCTCGGCCCGGGTGTCGATGATAAGGCGCCGGACGCGATCCTTGAGCGCCGGCACGTCCGCGGGGGTGAGGCCCGCGGTCTCGATCGGCTCGAGCACGCGCACCACGGCGGTGGAGCGACCGAAGCGCCAGTCATGCTTGGGAAGTGCGGTCGACGTCCCGTGCACGACGAGAGGGAGGATGGGGACCCCGGCATCGATCGCCAGGCGGAAGGCGCCGTCCTTGAACGGCAGCAGCTCGTCGGTCGTCGACCGGGTGCCCTCGGGAAAGATCATGACCGAGACGCGATTGGCGAGCGACGAGCGGCAGCGGGCGATCGCCTCGATCGCGCTCGGGCCGAATCCGCGCTTGATCGGGATGTCCCCCGCGAGCTTGAGCAGCCAACCGAGCACCGGAATGCGGAACAGCTCGGCCTTGGACAGCCACTTCATCTCCCAGGGGAGATGGCTGATGAGCAGGATGTCGACGAACGACTCGTGGTTCGACACGACCACGTACGGCCGGCGCGGGTCGGCCGGCATGGTGCCGGTGCACCGGAACCGCCAGAGCGGGTTCAGCGCCGCCACGACCACCGGGATCTGCCTGAAGGTGTAGCCGACGGCGTAGCGCCCCCGGTCGAACGGCGCGGTCACCAGCCGCACCAAGGCCATGACCGGCAGCCAGAGCAGCACGCACCCCACCAGCACGAGCCAGGTCCAGATCGAGACGATAGATTGCCAAACGCGCGACATGGTCCTCCAGGCGGCCGGCGGGCCGCGCAGGTGTGCTGGCGCACAGCCTCGGCGGCCGGGGTCGGCTAACCTTAGCGCCTGCCTGGACGCGCGGACAAGGGTGGCTTCCTCTACCAACAGAGCCGGACCATGGTGACTCGCTCCACCGACGACTCGGTGCCCGGCGCGGCCTTCCGCCCCGATGTGCCCGCACCCGAAGCGGGCTCGTCCGCGACGGACTCGCCCGAAGCGGAGCGCCAGGAGGGGGGCGTGGTCGAGCGCCCGGATCTGGGCAAGCTGGGCGAGGCGCTGCGCGACCGCGTAGAGGTGCGCTCGATCGCGATCACCGGGCTTTTCGTCCTGGCCGTGCTGTACACGCTGTACTTCGCCCGCGCCTTCCTGTTGCCGATCGTTTTGGCGGTCCTGCTCGATTTCCTGCTGAGCCCGCTGATCCGCGCGCTCAAGCGGGTGCGGATCCCGGAGCCGCTGGGCGCGGCGCTCGTGGTGCTGGGCCTGCTCGGGGTACTCGGTGGGGCCGCCTACACGCTGGCCGACCCGGCGCGCGAATGGATGCAGAAGGCGCCGCAGAGCCTGGCGAAGGTGCAGAGCCGGATGCGCGAGCTGCGCCGGCCGGTGGAGCAGGTGACCCGTACGGCCGAGCAGGTGGAGGCCGCGACCGAGGTGAGCAAGGCCGGTCCGCAGGAGGTGGTGGTCCGGGGGCCGCGGCTGAGCGAGCGGCTGTTCGGCTCGACCCAGTCGTTCTTCACCGGCGCCCTCGAGACGCTGATCCTGCTCTACTTCCTGCTGGCCGCGGGCGACCTGTTCCTGCAGAAGCTGATCAAGGTGCTGCCGCTCCTGCGCGACAAGAAGAAGGCGGTGGCCATCGCGCGCGAGACCGAGGCGTCGATCTCCACCTACCTCTTCACGGTGGCGCTGGTCAACGTCGGGCTGGGCGTGGCGGTGACGCTGGTGATGCTGCTGCTCAAGATGCCCAACGCCGTGCTGTGGGGGACCCTCGCGGCGCTGGCGGAATTCGTGCCCTACATCGGGGCCACGGTGATGCTCGGCCTGCTGGCCATGGCGGGCCTCGTCGTCTTCCCCGATCTCGGCCACGCGCTGATGGTGCCCGGCGCCTACATGGCGGTCAACCTGGTCCAGGCGAATTTCGTGTCGCCGACGATCCTGGGGCAGCGGCTCACGCTCAATCCGGTGGCCATTCTGGTGGGGCTGGTCTTCTGGTGGTGGATCTGGGGGGTAGGCGGCGCGTTCATCGCGGTGCCGCTGCTCGCGACGTTCAAGATCTTCTGCGACCACATCGAGTCGCTCGCCCCGATCGGGGAATTTCTCGGGAAATGACCGACGCCCGGCGGTGGACCGGCTGACGGCGGCGGAGCGGGCGCGCCTCGGGAGCCTGCCCGCGCGGGTGGATTGCGACCGGGTCCGGCTCCATCGGGAGCCCCACCCGGGACTCTCCGGCGCGCTCCGGCGCGCCGTGCTCTACGTCAGCCGGAATCGTGCGGTGGCGCTCGGCAATCACGTCTTTCTGCCGGACCGCTGCGCGACCGACCTCGCCGTCCTGGCGCACGAGCTGACCCACTGCGGCCAGTATCAGGCCTGGGGGCGCTGGCGATACTACGCGCGCGGCGCCTCCGCCCAACTGCGCGAGCTGCTGTACCGGACGCTGCGGGTGGGCCGAAGCCCCTACCAGTACCAGCTCGAGGCCGGGAAGCCGTTCGAGGCGTACGGGATGGAGCAGCAGGGGCAGATCGTGGAGGACTCCTACCGCGGCGACCGGGCGGCCCTCGCCGTGTCGCCCTTCCGTCCGCCCGCCGACCTCGCCTGACGGCTCAGGACGCTCCGTCCGCCTGATTGACGTGGACGTGTTCGTGCCCGTGCTCGCTGGTCTCGGGCAGCTTGTCCTCCCACAGCGCCAGCACGTTGCCGTCCGGATCAGACACCATCGCCATAATGCCCCAGCTCTGCTGGGTCGGCTCGGTCACGAAGCGGACGCCCCGGTCGTGGAGCTCGCCGCAGTAGTGGAGCAGGTCGGGTACGTGCAGCGTGATGCCGGTATGACGGCCGACGAGGGTCCGCGCGTCGGCGTGCACCGCGGGATGCACGCCGATCCGGGCGCCCTGTCCGAAGAACTCGGCGCCGAACGACCCCTGCTTGGTGAGTGGCAGCCCGAGCCGGTCGCGGTAGAACTCGATCGCCCGGCCGATGTCGTGCACGAAGATGGCGATGCTGTAGACGGACGGCTCGCGCGCGGGTGCGGTCACTGGAACAGCCCCGAGAGAAGGCGGACGAGGAGGACGGCCAGGGCGATCGCCCCGGCGGTAAGGAGCAGCAGCCCCACGACGAGGAGCGCGACGAAGCGCCGGCTCGAGCGCCGCACCTCGGCCGGACGCTCGGCGAAGCCGTCGAGCAGAGCGAGGTTCCGGATGTTCGCCTTGAAGCCGATGTCGAACAGGTCGCCCAGGAGGGGAATCTCGCCGACCAGCGTGTCGATGGCGACGTTCCAGCCCATCCGCGCGAGCAGTCCCCGGGGCACGCCCAGTCGCCAGGCCTCGACGATGATGTAGAGCGAAAGCACGCCGCCGACCAAGTCGCCGATGCCGGGGACGAGGCCGATGATCTGGTCGATGCCGAGCCGGAAGCGGGTCCCCGGGATGGGGATCGAGTTGTCGAGCAGCCACCCGACCCGGCGGAGGCGCGCCATCCGCTTCGGATCGAGCGTGGCCACTTCGGGCACGAGCGCTGCTGGCGAATCGGTGCGGGGCATGCTTGGAAACTACACCGCCGCCAGGCCTGGAGCGGCGGCGGGAACCGGGTGCCGACAGAATGCGGGCCGCGCATCCTGCCGGACACCCCCGACCGCGTGTGCACGGCCGGTGACGGGCTCCCACTCCCGTCATCTCCCAAGTTGAAACGAGCGACGCTGCCCGTCTCCCGGCCTAGGAGACGGCGGGCGGGCGGGTGGGCGCACGCGAGCCGGCAACCTCGATGCGCTCGGGATGACGGGGGAGGACCGCGCGGGCTAGAACAGCCTCCGAACGAGGTACAGCAACAGGCTCAGCCCCGCCGAGACGAGGAGCATCGACACGACCGGGATGTACACCCGCACGGTGTCCCGCTCGATCCGGATGTCGCCCGGCAGGCGGCCGAACCAGGACAGCGCGCCCGACCAGACGAGCAGTCCCACGACCACGAGCGCCACGCCAGCGGCGACGAGCATCGGACCGGCCGGCGCGCCCGCGCTCAATCGATCAGCCCCGTACGCACGGCGTGGATGAAGTCGGTGTAGACGGGCGTGCCGCCCGCCGCCCGCACGGCCGCTGCGATCTGCCCCCGATGGTAGTGGCCGTGCAGCAGCACATGCGTGAGGATGTCGCCGACGGTGCTGGTCCAGAACTCGCCCTTGCTGTTGCGGTATCCCACTCCCTCCTCGAGTCCCTCCCGGTCGAGCGTCGCCAGGCAGTGCATCCACTCGCCCTCGAGGGCGGTGATCTCCTCGGCGCAGGTGTCGAAATCGAGATCGGGCCACACCGGCATCTCGGAGGGCTCGTGCCGGATCCGAGCGAGCCACAGTCGCTCCGAGCCAATGATGTGCGCCAGCCACGCCCGCGCCTTTTCCGGCGTCGGGCCGGGACGGAGTCCGTCCAGCGTCGCGGCGTTGGCCCAGGCATCGTGCTGGAACATCCGGCGGAAACGGGCCAGCTCACTCATGGCACCTCCTCCTGTGGGGACACTGAGGCGAGCGCGGCCCGGACATTCCGCCGCATGCCGGCGAGTCCCGGCCGCGCGAAGGGCGTGTCGGCGTATCGCCGACGAAACTCGTCGTCGCCCATGGCATCGAAATGGTGCGCGTCGATGCCCGCGAGCGGGCGGCGCGGCAGCAGCCCGGGGACACTGGTGGGCTCCGCGAATCGGAGATTCCAGGGGCAGACGTCGTTGCAGATGTCGCAGCCGAAGGCAAACCCGGCGAGCCGTCCGGCCAGCGCTTCGGGGATCGGCCCGCGCTGCTCGATGGTGAGATACGAGATGCAGCGCGTGGCGTCGAGCACGCGGGGCTCGACGAACGCGTCCGTGGGACACGCCTCGAGGCACCGGGTGCAGGTGCCGCAGTGGTCGGTGGTGAACGGCTCGTCCGGCGGGAGCGGCAGGTCGGTGAAGATCGTCCCGATGAAGAAGAACGAGCCGGCGCCCGGCCGGATCAGCATCGTGTTCTTGCCGATCCAGCCCAGCCCGGCCCGCTGGGCGAGCTCCCGCTCCGGGACCGGGCCGTCATCCGCGTAGCTGTGAGCCACGGACGCGCCACGTGCGCGGAGGTGGGCGGCGAGCAGGTCGAGTCGCCGGAGCGTCACCCGGTGATAGTCCTCGCCGCGAGCGTACTTGGCGACTCGGGGCGCGGCGAGGTCGACCGCGTCGTCGACCGAGTAGTAGTTCTCGAGCAGCACGACGACCGCGAGCGACTCGGGCACGTTGATGCGGGGGTTCTTGCGACGCTTGGCCTGGCGGTGCAGATAGCGCATGGTTCCGCCGTAGCCCTTGGCGAGCCACGCGTCGAGACGGTCCGCGTGCGGGGGAGGGCTGGGGTCGGTGATGCCGCACGCCAGGAAGCCGAGCTCGAGGGCCTTGGCCTTGAGCTCGGCGGCGAGCGTCATGCCGTCGGGGCTGGCCACCCGGCCGGCTCGAGCGCGGGCCGCGGCGACTGGTTCTCGCCCGTGATGAGGCGAGCGCCCCGGCTGTAGGTGACGTAGGACCAGGCCCACTGCAGCAGCACGAGGACCCGGTTCCGGAAGCCGATCAGGAAGAAGACGTGGACAAAGATCCAGACCACCCAGGCGATGAAGCCGCCGAAGTGGAGTTTCCAGATGTCCGCCACCGCCTGCCCGCGACCGATGACCGCGAGCTGCCCCTTGTCCCAGTAGCTGAAGGCGCGGCGGGGGCGGCCGGCCAGATCGCCCTCGATGACGGCGGCCGTGTATTCGCCCATCTGGATCGCGACCGGGCAGATCCCGGGGAGCGGGCCGCCTTCCTGATGGTTGAAGGCCGCGGCGTCGCCCAGGACGAACACCTCCGGGTGGCCGGGGATGGTACAGTCGGGCTCGACGAGCGCGCGGCCCATGCGGTCCAGCGGGGCACCCAGGCTGCGGAGGACGGGGCTCGCGGTGTTGCCGGCGGCCCAGATGACCGTCTGCGAGGGAATCACCCAGCCCGCGGCGCTGACCGACCCTGGCCGGATGTCGGTCACGAACGTCTCGGTGCGCACCTCGACGCCCAGGTTGCGCAACTTCTGCTTGGCCTGGTCGCTCAGGCTCTCGGGGTAGGACGGCAGCAGACGCGGGCCGCCCTCCAGCAGCATGACGGTGGCCTCCGCCGGATCGATGTGGCGGAAGTCCCGGCGCAGCGCGTAGCGCCGGATCTCGGCGACGGCGCCCGCCATCTCGACGCCGGTCGGGCCGCCGCCGACGATCACGAACGTCAGGAAGGCATGCCGGCGGACCGCGTCGGTCTCCCGCTCGGCGCGCTCGAAGGCGAGCAGCACCCGGCGCCGGATCTCGAGCGCGTCCTCCAGGCTCTTGAGTCCGGGCGCGAGCGGCTCCCACTCGTCGTGGCCGAAGTAGGAGTGGCGGGCACCGGTGGCGACGACGAGATAGTCGTAGCTGGCCGAGGCCCCGTCGGTGAAGTGGACGGTGCGGGCGTCGACGTCCACCGTACCCACCTCGGCCAGCAGCACGTCGGTGTTCTTCGACGAGCGAAGGATGGACCGGATGGGCGAGGCGATGTCGCTCGGGTTGAGGCCGGCAGTGGCCACCTGGTAGAGCATCGGCTGGAAGAGGTGGTGATTGCGGCGATCCACGACCGTGACGCGTACCGGAGCGTCGCGCAGGTGCTTGGCCGCATACAGGCCGGCGAACCCACCACCCAGGATGAGCACGTGCGGCAGCTTCGTGGTCTCGCGTGCTCCGGTCACCGCGGCTCCTCGTCGGTCAAGGTCGAGTCGTCTAGAGTCCCATCGTCTCGCGCCGCCAGCGGGCGAAGCGAATCACGTCGTCGACTGGCGGCACGGCGTGCTCGTCGGCATAGGCCGTGTACATCCGCCACCGCAGGTACTCCGGGTCGGGCAACGGCAGGAACGGCGGGCGGCCATACCACGCCCGGCGGCGGAAGGCCCAACCGGCCTTCACCAAGTCGAGCGCCAGCCGCGGATTGACGAGTCCGCGCCAGAACAGCTTGGCGGTGAGTGACATCCACGACCGGGGCGCCGTCATACGCGAATTATAGACGGCTCGCGAGGTGGACGTCATCCCGTGCGGTGGTCGTCGCGAGCGCGATCGCCACCCATCCGCCCCCGGAGCCTCTATATTGTGCACCATGGCAACAGCCGCGCCGGCGCCGCCGCGGGACTACCGGGCGGAGTTTCCCATCTTCCGACGATCGATCTACCTGAACAGCTGCTCGCTGGGCGCGCTGTCCGTCCGGTCGCGCGCCAAGGTCAACGAGTTTCTGGACTTATGGGAGACGCACGGGGCGGCGGCGTGGTATGAGATCTGGTGGGGCGCGCTGGCGGAGCTGCGTACGCGGTACGCGCGCCTGATCGGGGCGGCCGAAGGCTCGATCGCGCTGCATCCCAACATTTCCGTCGGCCTCACCTCCGTGGCCGAGGCGCTTGACTACCAGCGCCGGCGCAAGGTGGTGGTGACGAGCCTCGATTTCCCGACCCTCGTCTACCAGTGGCTCGCGCGGGCCGGCGAGGGGATCGAGGTCGTGGTCGTCGAGAGCCCCGACGGGATCGGGGTCCCGGTCGAGGCGATCGCGCGGGCGGTGGACGAGCGGACCGCACTGGTGGCCACGAGCCACGTGTTCTTCACCAGCGGGGCGATCCAGGACGTCCACGCCGTGGCCGAGGCGGCGCACCGGAAGGGCGCGCTGCTGCTGGTGGACGGCTACCAGGCGGCGGGCCAGCTTCCGGTGGACGTGAGGGCGCTGGATGCGGATTTCTACTGCAGCGGCGGCCTCAAGTGGCTGCTCGGCGGCACCGGCGTGGCCTTCATGTACGCGCGGCCGGAGCTATGGTCCGAGCTCAGCCCGCGGGCGAGCGGCTGGTTCGCGCAGCGAGACCAGTTCCGGTTCGACGCCCGCGCGACCGAGCTCCACCCGGACGCGCGGCGGCTCGAGGCCGGCACGCCGCCGATGATGCCGGTCTACGCCCAGCTCGGCGGGCTCGAGCTGATCGAGGAGCTCGGCCCCATGGAGATCCGCCGCCGCACCATGACGATGACGGAAGATCTGATCGAGCGCGCCCGCGCGGCCGGGCTCCGGCCGCACGTGGCCGCGGCACCCGAGACGCGCAGCGCCATCGTCATGCTCCCGAGCGACGATCCGCCGGCGGCGGTCCGCCGCCTGGCGGAGGCGGGCATCGTCACCGACAGCCGGCCCGGCTACGTGCGGGTCTCACCCTACTTCTACAACGTCCCGGACGACCACCGGGCCGCCATCGAGCGACTGACCTCGTGACCAACGATCCGTACCGCCACCTGAACGACAAGAAGCTGCCCACCGAAGACGAGCAGCTGCTCGAGAGCCCGGCGCCGCAGCGGCCGGAGCAGCTGTTCCTCAAGTCGGACTCCTGGCGGGTGCTCCGGATCATGGGCGAGTTCGTCTGGGGGTTCGACAACCTGGCGGACGTGGTCGACGGCGTGACGATCTTCGGCTCGGCCCGCACCCAGCCGACCGACCCGTACTACGTGAAGGCTGTCCAGACCGCGATGCTGCTGGCGCAGGCCGGCATCCCGGTGCTCACCGGCGGCGGGCCGGGCATCATGGAGGCGGCCAACCGCGGGGCCAAGGAGGCGGGCGGGCTCTCGATCGGCTGCAACATCGAGCTGCCCTTCGAGCAGGGCTCCAACCCCTACTTGAACCGCAGCCTCAACTTCAAGTTCTTCTTCGTCCGCAAGACGATGTTCGTGAAGTACGCCACCGCGTTCATCGTCTTCCCCGGCGGCTACGGCACGCTCGACGAGCTGTTCGAGGCGCTGACGCTGATCCAGACCGGCAAGGTGAAGGGATTCCCGGTAATATTGTTCGGCAGCGCGTACTGGGCCGGGCTGGTCGACTGGCTCACCCGCACCGTCGCCGAAGAGCGCAAGATCAACCCGACCGACCTGTTGCTCTTCCGCGTCACCGACGACCCGGCCGAGGCGGCGCGGATCGTGGTCGAAGCGCGGGCCGGGAAGCCGGACGACGCGATGGGCCGCATCATGACGGCCGACCATGTGCGGCCCCCCGCCAGAGGATGACCCGATGACGAGACCGTCCGCGCCCTACCTCCGCGGCCAGCGGATCGAGCCGACCGCGATCTCCGGCCAGGAGACCGCCGCCGCGCTCATCGACAACGCCTTCCTGGCCTACAACGCCGGCCGCCTGCGCGAGGGGTGCCAGCTGTTCACCCAGCGCATGCTCGAGCCGGACACCACGGTCGGCATGACGCTCACGGGCGCGATGACCCCGGCCGGGATCGGAATGAGCTGCCTCATCCCGCTGATGGAAGCCGGGTTCGTGGACTGGATCATCTCGACCGGCGCGAACCTGTACCACGACGCCCACTTCGCGCTCGGGCTGGCGATGCACCGCGGCACCCCGACCGCCGACGACGTCGAGCTGCGCGACAAGGGCGTCGTCCGGATCTACGACATCTTCTTCGACTATAGCGTCCTGCTCTCGACCGACAAGTTCATCCGCGAGGTCAGCGCGCGGGAGGAGTTCCAGCGCCCCATGAGCTCGGCCGAGTACCATTACCTGCTCGGCGGGTACGTCCGGGAGCGCGAGAAGGCGCTCGGCCTCTCCCGCCGCTCGGTGCTGGCCGCGGCGCACGAGCTGGAGGTGCCGCTCTACACCAGCTCGCCGGGCGACAGCTCGATCGGCATGAACGTGGCCGAGCAGGCGCTGGCCGGGAGCAAGCTCCGGTTCGACGTGAGCGCGGACGTGAACGAGACCGCCAGCATCGTGCTCGAGGCCAAGCGCACCGGCGGGAAGAGCGGCGTGCTCATCGTCGGCGGCGGCAGCCCCAAGAACTTCATGCTGCAGACGGAGCCCCAGATCCAGGAAGTGCTGGGAATCGACGAACGCGGCCACGACTACTTCCTCCAGATGACTGATGCCCGGCCGGACACCGGCGGGCTCTCCGG
>DASSYY010000057.1:0-5754 GCA_035703025.1 Gemmatimonadales bacterium
CCGCCAGTCCGGCGTCGTTGTGCGGGTGGATGCCGACCGACATCCTGAAGCGCTCCCGGACCTCGTACACCCGCTCGGCGACGATTTCGGGCAGCTCACCGCCGTTGGTATCGCACAGCACCAGGCAGTCGGCGCCGGCGCCGGCGGCGGCGGCCAGCGTGTCGAGCGCGTAGGCGCCGTTCAGCCGGTAGCCGTCGAAGAAGTGCTCGGCGTCGTAGATGACTTCCCGCCCCAGCCGCTTGAAGAACGTCACGCTCTCGCCGATCATGCGCAGGTTCTCCGCACGGGTGGTCTCGAGGATCCGCTCCACGTGGAGCGGCGAGCTCTTGCCGACCAGCGTCACAACCGGCGTCTCGGCCTCGACCAGCGCCCGGAGGCTGACGTCGTCCTCGCAGCGGATGCCGGCGCGCCGGGTGCTGCCGAACGCGGCCACCTTCGCGTGGACCAGGGGGACCTCGCGGATCCGGCGGAAGAACTCGGCGTCCTTGGGGTTGGAGCCGGGCCAGCCGCCTTCGATGTAGCTCACGCCGAGGGAGTCGAGCGCGCCGGCGATCTTCACCTTGTCCTCGACCGACAGGGAGAGGCCCTCGCGCTGGGTGCCGTCGCGGAGCGTGGTGTCGTACAGGCGGAGCGTCATCGTCGGACTCCAGGGGTGGAAACGTCAGCGGCCTCTCGGGGGGAGAGGCCGCGTCTCGCTGCTGTGCTCGGGGTGAGTGCTACCCGCGTGCTGGCGCGCCGCCTCTTCGTGGGAGTCGGGCGGTAATAATGCTCGGACGGGGGGTCGGGACAGGTTTCATGGCGCTGTATATCTATACATCCGAGAGAGCGGAGGCGTCAAGCTCGGTGGCTCGGTTCGCGGGGATCGGGATCGCGGCATGCGGTCGCGGCTGCTGGCCCCCGAGGCTACTCCCTGCGGGCGTTCTCCGGATGGTGCCGCCGGACCCGCGGCGCTATCTGACCCCGAACGTCTGCCAGAGGTACGCCACCGCGAGGCACAGGTACGCCACGAAGCTGATGCCCAGCAGCCAGCGCTCGATCGGCCGGGGGCGGGCCCATTCGGGCAGCGCCGCCGCGAGGTGCCGGTAGTTGAGCAGGTAGAGCGCGGCCGGGAAGATGACGGTGCCGGCGAAGCCGATGACGGCGCTGAGGAGGATCAGGGGACCGGGGGTGTCCAGCAGCATCGTGAAGCAGGTCACCACGGTGAGCAGTCCGAGGAAGATGAAGTACCACTGGCGCAGCTCGAGCCGGCGGCTGGACGGAAACAGCGTCTGCACGATATCCGCCTGCATCCGGCTCACCCCGTCCGCGGTGGCCAGCCAGGTGTCGGTCAGGAACGCGGCGGCCACCACGAGGAAGATGATCCGGCCGATCGGCCCCCAGCTCACCTCGAAGAAGCGGCTCTGCACCACCGCCAGCTCGTAGTCCTGCGGCAGCAGGCCCTGCGGGAAGAGCAGCGCCCAGGCGAGCAGGCAGGTCATGAGCGTGGTTGCCAGGTTGCCGCCGATCCCGATGAGCGCGTCGGCGCTGAGATACCGCCGCCACCGCGCCCAGCGCGCTTCCGTCTCCGCATCGTCCGCCGGCAGCCAGCCGTCGGTGGGTACCGGCTCGGGACGGTCGCTCCGCGGGCCGGTGATGCGACCGACATGCGCGGCCATGCCGCTCCCCTTGTCGCGCAGCCAGTACGAATAGAGCAGGATCCAGAACCCGCCGAGGCCGGCAAAGGTGATTGCGGTCAGCAGCTTGGTCGCGTCCGCCGGGTCCCAGGGCCGCGGCATCGGACCGCTCGGCCCGAGCAGGCCTCGGAGGAAGCCGGGCGTCGCGGCGAGCACGGCGGGCTGCAGGCAGGCCCACACCAGCCCGACGACGGTCACCAGCGCCACCGCCTTCATGAACCCCTCGACCAGCGCGTAGACCACGCGGCTCATGACGATCGCCAGCAGGAAGACGGCGATCGAGAGATAGCCCCAGAACAGCGTCTGGCCCCGTGCGCTCCACCCTGCCGGAAATCCGGTGAGCGCCGCCATCGCCGTGCCGCCGGCCGAGGCGAACGCGCCGAACCAGAGAAACGACAGGGTCATCAGCAGCCAGAGCAGGATGCCGAAGCCGCGTCCGAGACGGATGAAGCCGTGGAAGATGCTTTCGCCCGTGACCAGCGTGTACCGGCCGATCTCGACGTTGAGCGGATACTGGAGCAGGCAGGCGGGGACCAGCAGGCAGAGAAACGTGAGACCGTACTTGGCGACCATGTAGGGCCACCAGATCAGCTCGCCGCTGCCCTGGGCGAGCGCCATCCACACGATCCCGGGGCCCAGCGCGGCGCGCCACCCGGGGAAGCCGGAGAGCGACCGCCGCGGCAGGCCATCGAGCGGCGTGCCGGCCACCTCAGCGGGCCTGCGCCGACGGCCTCGCGATCTCGGCCAGCCCCGGCAGATCCTCGTCGGCCTGGTGCCAGATGGTACGGAGGTCGGCGCGAGCCTGGTCGGCGACCGGAGCGTCGCCCGCCGCGGCGGCCGCGCGGGCGAGTCCCAGCAGCGACGCCGAGCGCCGCGGCGCCAGCCCCAGCGACCGCACGAACTCCTGCTGGGCCTCGCCCGGCTTTCCCTGGGCCAGGAGCAGCTCGCCGAGCAGCTCGTGCGTGGGCTTCACGACGTCGGGCGGGCCGAACGCGACCGGCATCGTGTCCTCGATGGACGCCGCCTGGCGCAGCAGGGCGACGGCCTCGTCCGGCGCGCCGTCCGCCGCCCGAAGCGCGGCCCGCAGCTCGGTGTCGAGGATCGCGACCACCTGCGGATCGGCCTCCTCGTCGTCGGCCGCGGGTGACCGGGTGGCGAGCGCGTGGAGTCGGGCGGCCTGCGCATCGGCCTCACTCCGGTCGCCCCGGCGCAGGGCGGCGTAGCCGAGGGCGAATGCGTCCATCGCCTGCACGACGGGCCCGGTGCCGGCGGTATCCATCTTCCAGGCGATGCTCGAATCGGCCCAGTCCTCGCTGACGACGATGTGATGCGCGCGCATCGCCTGGAGGTAGAGCCGGAAATGCTGGCGGGGTGGGTCCCCCAGGTTGCCCCGGACGGTCTCGAGCAGCCGGCGCGCCTCGGCGGTGCGACCCTGCTGGAGGTAGGCGTACGCCAGCCAGGCGGAGTAGTGACTGGGCGTCCAGGCGGGCCGGTCCGGCCCGAGCGCCACCACGTTGGCGGCGACCGTCTCGTCCCACATGCCCAGCGCGACGAAGATGTGGCTGGTCATGTGCTGCGCGTGTGCGGCGCCCGGAGCGATCTTCGCATAGGCCCGCGCCGCGGGGAGGCCGAGCGGGGCGTGGGCAGGATCGTCGAAGGCGTGAATGACGTAGTGGGCGGCGCCCGGGTGATCCGGGTTCCGGCGCAGCACCTCCTGAGCGATCGCTCCGGCGCGCATGTACGTCGGGACGTCGCGCGTGCCCTGGTTCAACCCGAGCAGCGAGAGCGCGTAGAACGCCTGGGCTTCGAGATCGCGGGGGTAGGCCGCGGCGAGCCGGCCCATGGCCGCGGAGTACAGGGTGTCGCGCCGGGCCTTCGAGCCTTCGCCGTACAGGATCTCGACCGCCTCCAGGTATCCCCGTTCCCGCGCCGTCCGGGCCCGGGCGCTCCGGGCCTCGCGCGTCGGAGCCAGGCGGGCGAGGATCGCGCGTGCCGAGTCGGGTTGCTGTTGGTTCCAGACCGGGTGCGTCCGGGTCATCGCCTCGCCCCAGTACGCCATCGCGAAGCCGGGGGCGACGCGCTGCGCCTCGCGGAATGCCTTCGCCGCATCCTCGTACTCGAAGCTGTGCAGCAGGAGCACGCCGCGGAGGAACGGCCGCTGGGCCGGCGGCGGGCCGGAGGTGGGGAACGAGATCGTACCCAGGCGGCCGGACTGGGCGGCTAGCGGTGCGGCAGTCAGGGGCGTGGCGGCAACGAGCGCCAGGAGGAGTCCACGGCCGCGAACGGTGGGGTTGGGCATGGTCAAGACTATCATGCGGGCCGCGACCTCGATAGGCGGTCCGGCGGGTATCGCGAGCCGGGAGCCCCCGAGCGGCGGCGGGCGTGCGGGGGTACCTTCCGACACCGGATCGTGCCAGTATTCGGCCACGATGCCCACGCTCGACACCCTGATCCCGCGGTTCAAGGCGGCGGACCGCACCACCCGGCTCGAGACCCTGCTGGACTACTCGCGCAAGCTGCCGCCGCTCCCCGACCGCTACCAGGACGAGAAGGAGCGGGGCGAGCACCGGGTCCATGAATGCCAGACGCCCGTCTTCCTCTGGGTCGAGGTCGAGGCGGGCAAGGTCCACATCCACGCCGACGTGCCGCCGGAGTCCCCGACGGTCCGAGGCTTCATTTCGCTGCTCGCCCGGAGCCTCGAGGGCGCAGCGCCGGCCGACGTGGCCCGCATCCCCGACGACCTGCTCGACCAGCTCGGTCTCAGCGAGACACTCGGCATGAACCGCACCCAGGGACTCACCGCCATTCTCTACCGGATCAAGCGCTCCGTGGCTGCCGCCACCTGATGCTCGGCGTCCTCGAGCTGGCGGGCAAAGGCAGCGGTTTTCTCAGGCGGCGCGAAGCGGGATACCTCCCCGATCGCGCCGACGTTCACGTCGGCGAGCGCGCCATCCGCCAGTACGAGCTTCGGGCGGGCGACGAGATCGAGGGCGAGACCCGGCCGGGCGGCAAGGGCCGGAGCGCGACCCTGGAGAAGGTCACGGCCATCGACGGCCGCCCGCCCGCCGAGATCCGCGGCCGCGTGGAGTTCAGCCGGCTCGGCGCGATCCATCCGAATGAGCAGCTCCGGCTCGAGTTCGGCCACGTGCGCCAGGGCCAGCCCGACTACACCAACCGCGTCATCGACATCCTCTGCCCGTTCGGCAAGGGCCAGCGCGCCCTGATCGTCGCCCCGGCCAAGGCGGGCAAGACGATGGTGCTCCAGGCCATCGCCGAGGGGATCGCCGCCAACTACCCGCGTGCCACCCTTCTGACGCTGCTGGTGGACGAGCGCCCCGAGGAAGTCTTCGAGATGGAGTCGCTGGGCGTGGGCGAGGTCATCGCGTCGAGCTTCGACAACCCGGCCTCGCAGCACGTGCAGGTGGCCGAGCTGACGCTCGAGCGGGCGCGGCGCCGGGTGGAGCTGGGCGAGGACGTGGTGCTGATCGTCGACTCGCTGACCCGGCTGGCCCGGGCCTACAACACGGTCGAGAAGGGCACCGGGCGGACCCTGTCGGGCGGGCTCGACGCGCAGTCGCTCGAGAAGCCGAAGCGGTTCCTTGGCAGCGCCCGGAAGATCGACGCCGCCCAGGGCGGCGGCTCGCTCACGATCATCGCGACCGCCCTGGTCGACACCGGCAGCAAGATGGACCAGGTGATCTTCGAGGAGTTCAAGGGCACCGGCAACAGCGAGCTGGTGCTGAGCCGCGAGCTGGCCGAGCGGCGGATCTTTCCCGCCATCGACCTCGTGGCCAGCGCGACCCGGCGGGAAGAGCTCCTGCTGTCGCAGGAGGCGCTGGCCGTGAGCCGGCTGCTGCGGCAGCGGATTGCGGGGATGTCGCCGATCAACGCGATGAACGACCTGCTGACGGACATGAAGCGGAACAGGACGAACGAGGAGCTGGTGAAGGCGTTGGCGGGGGGGGAGGGAAGGCGGTCAGGCGGTCAGGCGGTCAGGCGGTCAGGCGGTTGGTAACGTCGGTCGGGCGAAGCGAAGAGGGGGGATCGGACGCGCCACTGCGTTCTCTTGTGGCGCGTCCGA
>DASSYY010000386.1:0-4967 GCA_035703025.1 Gemmatimonadales bacterium
CGGGAGCGTATCTGCTCGGGCGCGCGTGGCATCGGTTCCCGCCGGGCACGGTACATCTCGTGGTGGTGGACCCCGGAGTCGGCACGGCCCGCGCCGCGCTCGCCATCGCGGCCCATGGCCACTCGTTCGTCGGTCCCGACAACGGGCTCTTCACCCCCATTCTGCGCGACGCCGAGGTCGAGATCGTCACGCTGCCCACACCCGATGGCGCGGCCCCGACCTTTCACGGCCGGGACCTCTTCGCCCCCGCTGCCGCGGCGCTCGCCTGCGGCGTACCGCTCCAGGCGCTCGGCGATCCGCTGACGACGATGCCCGCCCGGCTCAGCTACACCGAGCCACATTACGAGGGGAAGGCCGTGGTCGGCGAGATCGTCTACGTCGATCGGTTCGGCACGCTGGTCACCAACCTCACGACCGAGCTCGTCCCGCCCTACGCCGTGCTCGCGGTCGAGGACCTGGACATCGGCCCGCTCCGGCGCACTTTCGGCGACGTGCCGACCGGGGGTCTGCTGGCCTATGTGGGCTCGGCGGGAGTGATCGAGATTGCCGTGCGGGACGGCTCGGCGGCGCGGAGGCTGGGGCTGGGGGTCGGAGGAAGGATCCGGGCCCGGCTGGGCTGACCGTTCGCGGCCCGAGCCGATCCCTGCGCCCTCTGCTACCCCGTCCTCGGCGCCGTCTCCGCCCCGCTCGGCCGCCGCCCGAACCGCGATACCACCTGCCGGAAGAACCGGAACAGCCGCCAGATCAGCAGGAGCGCGAGGATGACGAGAATCGCGGTGAGTCCCGCGGTGAGCACCGGATGCGCCGAGGCGAACCAGGCGAGAAACACCGCGATCGAATCCTCCACCAGGCTCAGCGTCCAGTTGCTCACCGGCTCGGGGCTCACGTTGGCCGCCGCGCGGGTGGTGGCCTTGGCGCCGTGCGAGGTCAGGGCCACGCTGCCCGCGAGCAGGGCGGCGCCGATCTTGTACTGCTCCGGGACGCCGCTTGCGAACGCGCTGTAGGAGAGGAAAGCGGCCGCGGGGGGGCGGATGAAGGTGTGCACCGCGTCCCACACGCTGTCCACGTAGGGGATCTTGTCCGCCACGAACTCGACGACGAAGAGGACGAGCGCGAGCCCCAGCACCATCGGGTGCGCCAGGACCTGGAGCGGCTCGGGAAGGTGGATGATGCCGAACCGCTCGAACAGTCCGGCGGCGGCCACCGTGGCGTAGAGGTTGAGTCCGGAGGCGAACGACGTGCCGAGCGCGAAGCCCAGCGTTTCGAGCGGGGACATGTCGGAAGGTACTACTCCAGCCAGTCGACCGTCACCCCGCCGACCGCCGTCGTCACGTCGATGTCGAGATGGCGCGCCGCCTGGTCGTAGCCGGGCGAGAGGTAGCTCGTGCCGCGCCGCACCATGCCCTGCGGCTCGAAGCTCGCGAGGAACTTGTCGAGCGTGATCCGCACCCCGACCGTGCGGGGGAGCCGGAGCGCGACTTCCCCGAGCGCCATTCTGACGGCGACGCGCGAGCTCGAGGTCCACGCCCCGCCGAAATCGAGCGTCACGCGACCGACCCCGCCCTCGAACGTGATCCGATCGCACCGGCTGTTGCCCAGGCCGAGCACCGACAGCTCCGCCGCCCCGGACGTCAGCGTCGCCGCGCGGCAGCGGGCGGCGTTGGGCTGCGAGAACCGGACGGTGGCGCGGCTCGCGCCTGCCTCGAGCTTGAGGTCCGTCAGCCGGAGCCCGCCCAGCTCGAGGTCCCCGTCGACGGCGCCGAGGGTCACGGCCAGTGCGAGGTCGCTCCTGGGCGAGAAGGTCACCGACGCCGTCTGCCGCAGCTCTTTTCGGGAGACGACCCGGAGACCGCCCTGACCGGAGGCGCGCAGCCCCAGTCCCACCCCGCCCCGCGCCGCGTCAAATTCGCTCACCGGCAGGTAGCGGTCGCCGTCGTACAGCACGTCCATGCGGTAGAGCTCGGCGGGGCGGCCGGCGGCGAGCCGGAGGGCGCCGGCGGCGTAGTCGAGCCGCGCGTCGAGGCGGGTCTCGCCATGCCATTGGCGGTAGGTGCTGAAGGGGCGCATCGTCTGCGCGGCAGCGCCGGACGCTCCGAGCAGGAGCGCCAGGATCGAGAGCATGGCGCGGCGCATCAGAGGCCCCGCGTGGGCGTCCGCGAGCCGGGCCGCTTCGCGGCCGTCACGCCGAACTGGGGCGTGGCCCAGAGGTACTCGTCGGTGAGGGCCTCGGGCGGGAGCAGCCGGCCGGCGAAGTTCTCACGGACCCCGGCCCGGCTGAGGAGGGCTGCGCCGAAGCCCGCGGTGGCGAGCAGCCAAGTCACCAGGATCGCCGCGCCGCGGATCAGGTCGCCCGCCACGGGGACCCAGCCGAAGATCGACCACGCCGCCCAGAACGCCGCCAGCGCGCCCAGACCCACGAGCAGGTAGCGATAGCTGTTCGGCGAGCCGATCATGGCGCCGAGCGCAAGCCGCCGGCGGGTGTAGGTCTCGCCCATCGCGTGGGCCACGGCCAGGTAGCCGCCCACCGCGCCCACGATCACCAGCAGCGCGTAGACCACGACCGCGAAGGGCAGCAGGACGATGCCCACCACGCTGAGGATCAGTCCGACGACCAGCATGCCGAAGGTGGGCAGCAGCAGTAGCTGGCCCAGCAGCCCGGTCGCAAACGCGCGCCCGAACGAATGCGATACGGTGTCCGACACAACCTCGAGATTCGAGCGCCCGAACATCACCAGGCCGAAGCCCAGCGCGCCGAGGGTGAGGAAGACGCCGAGCACGCCGGCCATGCGCCGGAACACGGTTTCGATCGCCGAGGGTGGGGGCGCGGCCGCCGCCGGCAGCGGCGTCTCCAGGACGTTCGAAGTGCGGAAGGTCCGTACCTCGCCACCGATCTCACCGCCCTCGTCGCGCACTTCGCCGCCGAGGGTCAGGATATCGCCCGACACGACGCCGCCCGGGTGGATCACCACGTCGCCTTCCACGGTGACGAGGTTGCCGAGCAGCTTGCCGTAGATGTCCGCCGTACCCTGCACCACGAGCAGATGGCCGGGGACGGTCTCGTTGGAGCCGATGCTGAAGTCGCCCATGCGCGCGGCGCCGTTGGTCACGGTAACCCGGATGCCGCCGTCGTGCCGGCGAAGCGCTTCCCGGAGGCGGGTCTCGATGGCGGTCGGCTTGCTCAGCTCGTCGAGCGCGACGGGCGGCTCGTTCTTCGAGCCGGGTGGAATCGCCTGGGGCGGTGGATGGGGGGCCTGCTGGTCGTCGGCGTCGCCCGGCTGGCCGGCGACGTCGGCGACCACCGACCAGAAGCCGTGAACCAGCTCCACGGCGTGGGAACCGGTCGGATCGCTGAGGGTACCCGCTGAGGCGACACGTGGAGCGAGCAGCCCGAACAGGGCAGCGACCGCGAGGACCCGGCTAGGCGCTCGCATGGGCCACCTGCTGCGCCGGCAGGGCCAGGAGGCGGCGAAGCGCCAGAACGCCGCCGAGGTAGGCGGTGAGCGCGAACGCGGAGGCGAGCGCCAGGCGGCCCGGGCTCGAGGCCAGTGCCTTGAAGCCGGCGAACCAGGGCTGCTCCATGAAGGTCGAGGCCACCCCCCGGACGGCGATCCACGCGGCCTGCCCCGCCTGCGAGGTGATCCAGCCGCCGAGTGCCGCCAGGGTGTCCTGGTGGCCCAGCGTCCAGACCACGCTTCCGGTCATCGAGCCCGCCACCAGCACCAGCAACGAAGCCGCCAGCGCCAGGGAGCGGCGGGTGGCGAAGATCCGGCCCCGGAGCGAGGCCGCGGCCGGTGCGGTGAGCGGCTGGGGGACAGTGACGCGGGCCATGACCCGGTCGGCGAATCCCGGCGCCGGGCTCATCAGCGGCAGGGCGCCCAGGAGGTCGACGATCTCCCGCTCGGTCTCCGCGCGTTCCCAGCAGGCGACGCACTGCGCGAGGTGGTCCTGGGCCGCTGGTGCAAGCGCACCGGCCAGCCAGGCGTCGAAGTCGTCCGGCGTCAGATGGGGCCCGGAAACAGGGGTCATAAGTGGACCCTCCTACGGTGAGGGAGCGGGGGAGGTTTCATTCTTCGCGCAGGTGGGCCAGCGCCTGGCGGAGCTCGTTCCGGGCCCGGTGGATATAGGTCTTCACGGTGCCGAGGGGCAGGTCGAGCATCTCGGCGATTTCCTCGTACGCGCGTCCCTCCACGTGGCGGAGCAGGATGCACGAACGGTACTCGGGACGGAGCTTGCCGATGGCGGTCTCGATCGCCCCGCCCAGCTCCTTGGCCTCGACGGCGTCGAGCGGCGATTCCTGGCGTGCGCCGATCTGCAGCGCCGTCGCCTGCATCGCCTCGGGGGTCTCCGCGTGCGGAGAGCCGTCCAGCGAGAGGGTGTCGAGCTCGCGGCGGCGGAGGTGATCGATGGCCGCGTTGTTGGCGATCTTGAAGATCCAGGAGGAGAACTTGAATTCCGGACGGTACGACTCGATGGCGTTGAGCGCCTTGATGAAGGTCTCCTGCGAGAGGTCTTCCGCGAGCTCCCGGTCCCGTACCATCCGGAACAGCAGGGCGAAGATGGGCCGCTCGTAGCGGCGGATCAGCTCGCGATAAGCCGCCTCGCGGCCCGCGCGGGCCATGAGGACGACCTCCTGGTCGCTGAGCCGAACCCACTCGGGGGTGTCAGCCACCCGCCCGCCGCCTTGCCAACGGTCTCGCCGCCGGACTACATTGAGCGCCTATGTTAGCCTCGGATCGTGAGTTACCGGTCTCGGGCGGACCCGAGAAACGGGCCTACGTCCGGGACGTCTTCACCGCCATCGCGCCCACCTACGACCGCCTCAACCGCATCATCAGTCTCCGGCTCGATCAGGGCTGGCGGCGATACGCGATCCGTCGGCTGGGGTGGGAGCGGAAGCCGGACGGAATCTACCTCGACCTGTGCGCGGGGACGCTCGATTTCGGAGCTACGCTCGCCCGCATGCCGGG
>DASSYY010000011.1:0-4357 GCA_035703025.1 Gemmatimonadales bacterium
GGGAGGCCGCCTCGTCTCGCTCCAACGTGGCCAAGCGGTTCGCGGAGATCGTCGGCCAGCCACCGATGCAGTACCTGGCCCAATGGCGGATGCAGGTAGCGGCCAACCTCCTGGCGCAGAGCGGCGCCAAGGTCGCCACCATCGGGGCGGAGGTCGGATACGACTCCGAGGCCGCCTTCAGCCGGGCATTCAAGAAGGCGACCGGCCTCGCTCCCGGCGCCTGGCGCGAGGCCCGCCGCCCCGCCCGCACGTAGCAGCCTCTCTCGGCCCGATCGGGACGCTCGGGCAACTCCGCCGGACCCTCGAACAATACGAATCCGTCACGACACGCCCGAGCAGGAAGTCGGGACGGCCGGTCATTGGCGGCGTCGCCCGCTCTCGCCAGACTGATCTCGCGTGCCACGGCGGCGCGCCTTGATCCGTGCACCGAGAGGTCGGCATGTCATCCGAAAGCACTCCCCGCACCAGCAGCCCCGGCACCCGGCCCCAAGCCTCGGCCTGGTCCGAAGACCCGCTCACCGCGCGGGCCCGGGCGGTCTGGACCTCGGGTGACTTCCTCCCCGTGGCGCGCAGCTTCGCCTCGGGCGCGGAGGAGTTCGTCGCCCGGCTGGCGCTGCGCCGCGGGGAATTGGTGCTCGACGTCGCATGCGGCACCGGCAACCTCTCCATCCCGGCGGCCCGGACCGGGGCTCGCGTGGCCGGCATCGACATCGCCCCCAACCTGATCGCGGAGGCCCGGCTCGAGGCGCGCACCGCCGGGTACGTCGTCTCGTTCGAGGTCGGCGACGCCGAGGCGATGCCGTACGTCGACGGCCAGTTCGACACCACCATGACGATGTTCGGCGCGATGTTCGCCTACCGGCCGGCACGCGCCGCGGCGGAGCTGGTTCGGGTGACCCGCTCGGGCGGACGGGTGGCGATGGCGAACTGGACGCCCGAGGGATTCGTCGGGCAGATGCTGCGCCTCCACACGTCGCTGGTGCCGGCACCGCCGGGCGTGCCGAGCCCGCTGGCGTGGGGCGAGGAAGCGGTGGTGCGCGCGCGCTTCGGCGACCTGGTGACCTCGGTGGTCTGCACCAGGCGGACGCTGCAGCTGCGGTTCCCATTTCCCCCGGCGGCCGTGACGGAGCTGTTCGCCACCTGCTACGGACCCACGGTCGCGACGCTTCGGGCCGCCGATCTCGAGGGCTCGAGCCGGCTCCGCGACGAGCTCACCCGGTTGTTCCAGCAGTACAACCTGGCCACCGACGGGACCACCACGGTGGCGGGCGAATATCTCGATGTCCAGGCACGCGTCGCGTGACGGATTATCCGGTCCCCTTTCATGAGAGGTACACAATGAGCACCCGAGCACATGCCCTTGCCGAACGCCTGGAACAGGGAGCCCGCGCCCTCGCCGCCCTCGCGAGCGGCCTCACCGACGCCGAGTGGCAGACCCGCATTCCCCATGACGGGCGCAAAGTCGGCGTCGTGGTCCACCACGTCGCGACCATGTACCCGCTGGAGATGCAGCTGGCCCAGACGCTCGCCGGCGGCCAGCCGGTGGTGGGAGTCACCTGGGACGTGATTCACGGAATCAATGCCGCGCACGCCAAGGAGTTCGACGCGGTCACGAAGGAGGCGGCGCTGGCCCTGCTCCAGCGGAACAGCACGGCCGCCGCAGCCGGCATCCGTGCGCTGAGCGACGAGCAGCTCGATCAGGCCGCCCTGGTCTCGCTCAACGCCGACGCCCCGCTCACGTGCCAGTTCATCCTGGAGGATCACGCCGTCCGGCACAGCTATCACCACCTGGCCGCCATCAGGGGGGCGCTGAATGTGGCCCCTCGGACGACCGAGGGCGCACAGGTCGCCGGCGCCGCGGCGTAACCAACCATTCGAAAGGCGCACGCCGGCCGCCTGAGCCGGCTGCGCCCGGGGGGAGCTATTGTTGGGGCCATGCCCTATCTCCTGGCCCTCGTTTCCGCCCTGCTGTACGGCGCCGCCGACTTCACCGGCGGACTCGCCACTCGGCGCGCCGGCGTGCTGCCGGTGGTCGCCGTATCGCAGCTCAGCGGACTCGTCCTTCTCCTCCTGGTGCTGCCGCTCCTGCCCAACACTTCGCCCTCGAGCGCCGACCTGCGCTGGGGTCTGGCGTCGGCGCTGACCGGGGCGGTCGGCGTCGCACTGCTGTACCGGGCGCTCGCCACCGGCAGCATGGCGGTCGTAGCACCCACCACCGCCGTCTGCGCCGTCGCGATCCCGGTGCTGGTCTCGGTCCTGCTGGGCGAGCGGCCGGGAGGGCCGGCCGTCGCCGGCATCCTGCTGGGAGTGGGGTCCATCGCCCTGGTCAGCCAGCAGACGGCGAGGACCGCCGAGGGGAGCGACCACCCGCCAGGATCGCGGCTGCCGCCGGGTGTCGGGATGGCGCTCGTGTCCGGTGTGGCGATCGGCCTCTTCTTTCTGTCGCTCGCCCGGACCCGCCCCGAGGCGGGCCTGTGGCCGATCCTGGTGTCGCGGGCGGTCTCGGCGACGCTGTATGGCAGCGCAGCGGCCGTTCGACGCCAGTCGCTCCGGATGCCGGGCGTCCTGCTCCTCACGCTGGTCTGCGGGGCGGTGGACATGGCGGCCAATGCGCTCTACCTGGTGGCCGTCCGGGTGGGCCCGCTCAGCCTGGTGGTGACCCTCGCGTCGCTCTACCCGGCGAGCACCGTCTTGCTCGCCCGCCTGGTGCTGGGCGAGCGGCTCAACGGTCGCCAGGTCACCGGCGTGGTCTGCGCCCTCGCGGCCATCGCGCTGATCGTGGGCGGGGGGCGGCCGTGAGCCCGTAGCGGGTCCAAGACCCTACGACTGCTGGCCCAGGACCTCGATGCGCCCCGCCAGGCTGGCCGCGGCCAGCCCCAGGGGCCCGAGCTCCTCGTGGCGGGGGCTCAGCGCCCCGGTCTGCAGGTCATCCTCGAGGCCCCGGCAGATCTCTTTAGCGCGCCGCAGCCGGAAGCGCTCCTGGAACGCGCGGTAGTCGTTGGCGCTTCTCGTCTCCAGCAGGCTCCAGAGGCGAAGCCGGAGATCGTCGACGGAGCTCTTGAAGTCGGCGACCGCTTCCCGCGACACGTTGCCTCCGGCGACGCGGGCTTCGATCGTCTCGAGCAGCCTGTTGAACGCGGCGACTTGCTCGGCGAAGGACGACTCGGGCATCGGTCCCTCCAAGGTGATGAGCGAGCGGCAGTCATCAGGGAGCGGGGGACGAACCCCGCGCGGGTCAGGTACCGCGGCTCGTGGGCGGCCGCTCGAACGCCGCCATTGTCGCGCGCACCTCCCCAAGCAACACGCGTTGCTCGTCCGCCGCCTCGCGGGCCGCTTCCGCGGCCGTGCGGGCCTCCTCAGCGGCACGCCGCGCATCCTCGGCTGCGATGCGGGCGCCCTCCGCTGCCCTGCGCAGGGATTCCGATTCCAGACGGTCGCGCTCGGCCCTCCGCCGAAGCTCTTCGGAGTGTCCGCGGGTATCTTCACCGCTTTCGCGGACCTGCTCCGCGGCCTCACGGATCTCTTCGGCCACCGCGCGCTGCTCCTCCGCGGCTTGGCGCGTGTCGTCCTGGTCGATCCGGGTGGCCTTCGCCGCCTTGCGATGCTCTGGGCGCCTTTTCCGCTGCTCGCCCACCTGTACCTCCTTATCGCAGCTCGATCTGCCCTCCGGGTGTTTGCAGGGTGGCGATCAGGGCCGGGCGTGGTCCGGACGACACCTGGAGGTCGATGCCGAGGCGGCGCAGCAGGCCGTGAATCGCCTCCGGCGCCGGGTGTTCCGCCCGCAGGCTCAGAAGCGCCACGCCAGCGGGCGCCCGCTCGGCGGGGTGCGGACTCTCGCCCCAGTCGATCAGGAAGGGCACCAGCCCGTCACCCAGCCGGACGTCCGGATAAGTGTACCGCCAGCGTAGCATCTGCCCGCCGGGCTGTCGACGTTCGCCGGTGAGAACCTGCCCCAAGCCGAGCCCGGCTCGGCCCGCCGCGGCGACTCGTTCTTCGAGATCTGCGACTCTCGCTGCCCACGTGACGAGGCGCGAGCCCGCCAGATCGTCCAGACCAAACCACCGTGGGCCCGCCGGCCGTGGCTGCCCGGGGTCGGGGCCCAGGAGCTCCAGGTACATGGACGGACCCAGACCGATGAGCGCGTTTCGCGTCCCCTGCCCCGGATGCGAGCCGCCCGGGGCCGCTCGCACGCCGAGCCGCGCCTCGAGGTCGTCGATCTGCCGGTCGAGATCCCGACTGCCCCAGACCAGGTGATCGACCGGCGGCAGCCGGCGGGAGTGCCCCTCGCCCGTGTCAGTCGTCATTGCGGCGGGGCGACCCGACCCGTAAATAGAGAATGCGGTCCACTGCGATCGCA
>DASSYY010000316.1:0-5497 GCA_035703025.1 Gemmatimonadales bacterium
GGCGTTCTCGCCGCCGCCGACCAGCGCGTGGATCACGTGCCCCCGCGCCTCCGCCAGGCTCGCCACCGCCCGGCCCATCTTGCCGTCGCCGATGATTACGATGCGCATGCGAGGCTCCCGTTCACCACAGAGGCACGGAGGGCACAGAGGAGCACGCCGAACAATACCTCATCCCCTCTCTTGCAGCGCTCCGTGCCCTCCGTGCCTCTGTGGTGAAAGATCACGCGAATGCCGCGTGATCACCGAAAGGGATCCGACCGGGAAATCTCAGCACGACCCGAAGAACTCCTGGTGCAGCCTCCGGACTACATCGGGCCCGTCCTCCTCCCGCACGACGAACGTCATGTTGATGGCCGACGCGCCCTGCGAGATCACTTCGACGTTGGCCGGCTGGACAGCCCGGAAGAGGCGGGCGGCGAGCCCCGGGGTGGAGCGGATGCCGATGCCGACCACGGCGATGATCGCCCGGCGGTCCTCGACCCACACGTCGCCCAGCTCGGCCAGGTCCCGCACCACGGGGTCGAGGCGAGTCCGGTCTTCGACCGTGAGCGAGATGCTGACCTCGCTGCTGGCCAGCACGTCCACCACCACTTCGTGCCGCTCGAACACCTCGAACATGGCGCGGAGGAAGCCGTAGGCGCCGAGCATTCGGGGCGCGCGGATGTTCACCACCGTGATGCCACGTTTCCAGCTGATGGACCGGACCGGCGAATCGCCCATGCGCTCCAGCTCGGCCGAGGGTTCGATGGTCGTGCCGGGATCGTCGGGGCGGGTGGAGTTGAGCACCACGATAGGAATTCCTGCGCGCACCAGCGGCTGGGCGGTGGCGGGGTGAAGGACCTTGGCGCCGAAGGTGGCCAGCTCCGCCGCCTCCTCGTAGCTCGCGAACCGGAGCGTGCGGGCCGAGGGCACGATGCGGGGATCCGCCGTCATGAGGCCGTTCACGTCGGTCCAGATCTCGACTCGCTCGACCTCGAGGACGGCGCCCAGCAGCGCGGCGGTGAAATCCGAGCCGCCGCGGCCGAGCGTGGTGGGCGTGCCGTCGGCGGTGGCGCCGATGAAGCCCTGCGTCACCGGCACCCGGCCTGCCTCGACCAGCGGCCGCAGGCACTCGCGGGCGCGGTCGGCGAGCGCCTGCATGTATGGCGTGGCTCGGCCGAAGCGGTCGTCGGTCACCATGATGGGGCGGATATCCACCCAGGTGGCGGCGAGGCCGGCGGCCTCGAGCGCGGCGGCGACGAGCCGGCTGCTCCAGAGCTCACCCCGGCCGGCGAGTGCGTCGAGCTCCACCGGGCGCAGCATGCGGCCGAGCGCCGGCGCGAGCTCCCGCCTGAGCGCGTCGGCGTCCTCGACGATCGCCGGCAGCGCGAGGGTGGCGCCGGGCAGCTCGCGGGCGGTGGTGGCATGACGGTCGACCAGGGCGGCGATGGCCGCATCGAGCGCGGCGCCGTCGCCCGCGTGCACCACCGGGGCCAGGCCCAACAGCGCGTCGGTCACCCGCGCGAGCGCGCTCACCACCACCACCGGCTGGTCGGGGGTCCGGGAGCGCACGATGCCGATCAAGCGGCCGATGGCCGCCGCGTCGGCCACCGACGTCCCGCCGAACTTGGCGACGATCATGCCGGCCGGTCCACCCGGCCTTCCGCCACGAGCAGCTCGGCGATCTGCACCGCCTGGCCCGCGGCGCCACGGATCGTGTTGTGGCCCAACAGCACCAGCCGGACGTCGAGAATGGGGCAGGTCCGCACCCGGCCCACCGTCACCGCCATCCCCCGCCCGCGCTCCAGATCGAGGCGCGGCTGGGGCCGGTCCTGCCGGGTCTCGACCTCGACCGGTGGCGTGGGCGATGAGGGGAGGCATGCGACCCGCGGGCTGGCCCGGAACTCGCGCAGGGCCGACACGGCCGCCTCGGGCGTGACCCGCGTCCGGAAGCCCGCCGACACGGTCATCAGGTGCCCGTCGATCGTCGCCACCCGGTTGGTGTGCGCGCTGACGGCGAAGTCAGCGGGCGTCACGCCGTCGGCGGCGAGGGTGCCGAGGATCTTCCGGCTCTCGCGCTCCATCTTCTCCTCCTCGCCGCCGATGTACGGCACCACGTTGCCGAGGATGTCGAGGGACGGCACGCCGGGGTAGCCCGCGCCGGACACCGCCTGCATCGTCGAGACGAAGAGCTTCTCCAGCCCGTACGCGCGGTGCAGCGGGGCGAGCGCCAGCACCAGCGCGGCGGTCGAGCAGTTCGGGTTCGCGAGGATGGCGCCCGGCCAGCCGCGGGCCGCCTGCTGGCGGTCCACCAGCGCCAGGTGGTCGAGGTTGGCCTCCGGAATGAGCAGCGGCACGTCCGCGTCCATCCGGTGGTTCCGGGTGTTCGTCACTACGTACGCTCCGGCCGCGGCGAAGGCCTGCTCGATCGGGCCGGCCACGTCCGCGTCGAGCGCGCTGAACACGATCGGGCCCGGCAGCGGCGGGGCCGACGGTTGCACGACGAGCCCGGCGATGCGCTCGGGCAGCGCGCTCTGCTCGCGCCAGCGTACGACGTCGCCGTAGCGCCGGCCCGCGCTCGCCTCCGACGCGGCCACGGCCGCGACCTCGAACCACGGGTGGTCGGCGAGCAGGCGGACGAACTTCTGGCCGACCGTGCCGGTCGCGCCCAGGACGCTGACCGGGATTCTGGCTGTCATGACGCCTCGCGGGCGAGGAGATCGGTGGCCAACCGGACGTAGAGCTCGACGCCGCGGAGCAGGTCGGCCTTGCGGATGTGCTCCTGGTCGGTGTGCGCGACCTTGATCGAGCCGGGGCCGAGCTGGTAGCCCTCGCCCCAGCTCGCGAGAAACGGCAGGTCGCTGGCGTAGCTCACGACCGTCGTATCCCAGCCGGCCGGCGCCCCGCCGGCCTTGTGGCTCGGCAGCTCGACCGGGAACGTCACGGCGACGCCGGGTGCGGCGAGCGCCTGGATCGCGGTCTTGAGCGGCCCGGTGGCTTCGACCGTGCGGATCAGGATCTGCGCGCTCGCCTCCGGCGCCAGCACGTTGGGCGCGACGCCGCCCCGGATGAGCCCCACGTTGAGCGTGGAGGCGCCCAGCAACGGGTCGCGGGGCAGCGCCATGTGGCGGATGCGCTCGATGGTGTCGAGCAGGAGCGCGACGGCGCTCTCGCCCTCCTCGGGATAGGCGGAGTGGGCGGCGCGGCCCGTGGCCTGGAGATCGACGCGGAGCGAGCCCTTCTGGCCGATCGACAGGCGGTTCTCGGTCGGCTCGCCGTTCACCCGGAAGCGCCCCCGCGGCTCGAGGGTGGCGGCCACGCGGGCGCCGTCGGAGCCGTTTTCCTCGCCGACCAGGAAGAGCAGGCCGATCCGCCGCTCGCCGCCTGCCGCCAGCCGCTCCGCCGCCGCCACCATGGCGGCGGCGAGCCCCTTAGCGTCGCAGCTCCCACGGCCGTGGATGGCTTCGGCATCCTCGGCCAGCGGAAGGTAGGGCGGGACGCAGTCCACGTGGGTGGAGAACACCAGCGCCGGCGGCTCGCGGAAGGCGAGCAGGTTGTCCCGCCCGGGCGTCACGGTCTGCCGCACCGTCCGGTAGCCCGCGCGCCGGAGCGCGCCGTCGAGCAGATCGGTGGCCGGCCCTTCCGACCCGGTCGGGGTCTCGAGGGCTACCAGCGCGCGCGTGAGCTCGAAGGCGTCGGCCAATGCGTCCATGAATGCAAGTGCCCCGCCGGCGAGGGGCGCGGCAGGGCTCCAGGTGGTGAAAAGAGGCGGCAGTGCCCCTGGCCAGGTACTATTGTGATCAAGGCGCAAGTTAGGGAAAGCGCCAAGGCACGGCAAGGTGCTTCTGCGTCAGGAGGTTCCCCATGTCGCCACACCTCCCGCCTCACGCATTGCTCGCGCTCCTGGCCCTCGCGGCCGGCTGCGGCGAGACCTTCATCGACATCTCTTCCGACGGGCGAATCGAGGTGGCCGTCAGCACCTCGGGCAGCGATCCGGACACCGACGGCTTCAGCGTGACCTTGGACGGCGGGACGATCCGGTTCCTGGCGCCCGGCGGCAGCGTCGTGCTCGACGGCCTGACCCAGGGGAGCCACAGCGTCCTCCTGGGCGGGCTGGCGGAGAACTGCCGGGTCGAGGGCAGCAATCCCCGGTCCGTCGTCGTCGCTTCGGACGGGCGGGCCGCGGTGTCGTTCACCGTGCGCTGCGCGCGGGCCACGACGGGCGGGTTCACCATCCAGGTCACCACCACGGGCGAGTTCCCCGATACCGACGGATACGCGCTGGCGGTGGCCGGCTCCGACATCCGGGGGATCGGCGCCGTAGCCAGCGAGACCTTCACGGGTCTCACGCCCGGCGTCCACCTCGTGACCCTGAAGGACGTCGACGAACCGTGCGCGGTGGTGGGCGGCAACCCGCAGCCGTTCACTGTCGTCCCGGGGAAGACGGTGCTGGTGCGGCTCGCGGTGGCCTGCGGCGCGGGGACCTGACCTCAAGCCGCGGGCCGGGCGGCGGCGTCCGCGGCGCTGGCCTCGCGCCGCCCCGCGTCGAGATCGACGAAGGACAAGATGACCGCGCCGACGGCGAAGAAGCCGATGACGCTCAGAATGGCGTTCCGGCTCGAGCCGGTGGCCGCGATCGTCCCGGCGAAGATCAGCGGGCCGAAGATCCCCGCGAACTTCTCGAACACGCTGAAGAAGCCGAAGAATTCGCCGCTCTTGTGGTGCGGAATCATGCTGGCGAAGAGCGACCGGCTCAGCGCCTGTGTGCCCCCCTGTACCATCCCCACGAGCCCCGCCAGGACGTAGAAGTGCGCGGCCGTCTTCATGTAGTAGCCCAGCACGCTGATGACCGTGTAGGCCAGCAGGCCGAGGAACAGCGCCCGCTTGGCCCCGATCCGCCCCGCCAGCATGCCGAACAGGAACGAGCAGGGAATTCCCACGAACTGCACCAGCAGGATCGCCCCGATGAGCGCGCTCTGGTCGATGCCGAGCTCGGTGCCGTAGGCGGTGGCCATCTTGATGATGGTCTGGATGCCGTCGTTGTAGATCAGGAACGCCAGCAGCATCAGGAAGGCCTGTCGGTAGCCGCGCAGCTCGCGGAAGGTCTCCCCCAGCCGGACGAACGCCATCCGGATCGGACTCTGCCCGCGCTGCTCGTCCGGCTCCAGTCTCGCCGCCGGCTCGGGCACCCGCCGGAACAGCGGAATCGAGAACACCAGCCACCAGACCGCCACGCTCAGAAACGCCAGCCGCGCCGGCAGGGTGGCGGCGCTCTCGCTGAGCCCCGGCCCCGAGGGCAGCCCGAACCAGGCGGGCTTCTGGATCCAGGCCAGGTTGAAGGCCAGGAGGATGCCCCCTCCCACGTATCCCAGCGCGTAGCCGGCGGTCGAGACCCGGTCGATCTCCTCGGGCCGGGCGATGTGCGGCAGCAGGGACTCGTAGAACACAAACGCACCCGCCACGCCGATCAGCGACACCATGAACAGCCAGCTCGCGAGCGCCAGGTCGCCCCGCTCGA
>DASSYY010000248.1:0-2955 GCA_035703025.1 Gemmatimonadales bacterium
GGCCCGGCCCGGCGTACCAGCTCGGGAACGCCGTCGGCGTCGGAGCGCACCGTCGTGGCGACGGTCGGCGCCGTCCGCCCCCAGCCGGTGAGCTCGCGGGACTCAGACATCGGCGACCCCGAGCGAGAGCAGGACCAGCCACACCACGCCGATCGCCTGGAGCAGCCGGTCACCCCAGACGATGTCCTCCGGCTCGGCGGCCTCGCCCGCGTCGATGTCCACGGCGTACCGGAGCAGGCCGACGACGAACGGGATGATCGAGTAGGTGTGCCACGGGACGTGGGAGCTCCCGCGGTTCTCGAAGGCCCACAGGCAGTACGCCGTGATCGTCGCGGCCGCGGCGATGCTCCACACGAAGCGCAGGTAGGTGTCGGTGTAGCGCACCAGGGACCGGCGCGTGCCGGCCTCGCTGCCCAGCGTGTGCAGCTCGGAGTAGCGCTTGCCGGCCACGATGAAGAGGGAGCCGAAGCCGGCCACCAGCAGGAACGAGTCCGAGATCGGCAGGCCCGCGGCGAGACCGCCGGCGACGGCGCGCATGAGGAAGCCGCCCGTCACCAGCGTGATGTCGAGGACGGGCTCGTGCTTGAGCCAGCAGGAGTAGAGCACCTGCGCCACCAGGTAGGACGCGAGCAGCACCCCCAGCTGCCAGGTGGTGAGGAAGGCGATGGCGAGCCCTGTGAGAGTCAGGACCGCGGCGATGACGAGGGCCGCCGGCACCGACAGCTCGCCCGCCGCGATCGGGCGGCGCTGCTTGCGCGGGTGCACGCGGTCGGCCGCCACGTCCGCGCAGTCGTTGACCAGGTAGATCGCGGAGGACGCCAGGCAGAAGGCCACGAACGCGACCAGGGTCGGTCCCAGCACGCCGGGCTCGGCGATCTGACCGGCCGCCAGCGGCGCCGCGACCACCAGGAGGTTCTTGGTCCACTGCTTCGGGCGCATCGACCGGAGCACGGCGCCGAGGACAGTCACGCGCGGAGTCTAAGCGCCGAGACACTCCGGCGTGGGCGCTGCGCGCACATGGCGCGCCCGGGTGCCCACTACGCTCCATCCGTGGTTTCCCGATCCGGCCGTCGCTCGTTGCTGGGCGGAGGCGGATCGATCGCCGTGGCGATGGGCATCATGAATGTCGCGACCTACGGCTTCACGATGATCGCCGCCCGTCTGCTCGGCCCCCAGTCGTACGGCGCACTGGCGGCGCTGATGGCGACCCTGCTCGTCATCACGGTCCTGCAGCTGGGCCTGCAGGCCACCGCGGCCCGCCGCATCTCCGCCGACCCGGACCACGTGGCCCAGATCGAGGGCACGATCCTCGGCGTGACCTACCGGGCGGCGCTGGCCCTGGCGGTCCTGCTGCTCGCCCTGGCCCCGCTGGTCAACCACCTGCTCCGCCTGGACAGCCTGCCGACCGCGGCGCTGGTCGCCGTGGCGTCCATCCCGTTCACGATCATGGGCGGGCAGGCAGGCATCCTCCAGGGCGAGCGGCGCTGGATGGCGCTCGCCGTCCTCTACGTCCTCAGTGGCGTCCCGAGGCTGGTGATCGGCACCGCGCTGATCTTGTGGCGCCCCACCGAGACCAACGCACTGCTGGGCACCGCCATCGGCGCGGTGGCCCCGGTGCTCGCGGGCTGGTGGTTCCTGCGCCGGGAGCGCGAGCCGGGCATCAGCAGCGAGACGCACGGCTTCCGCTCGGTGATGGTCGAGACCTTCCGCAACTCGCAGGTGCTGCTCGCCTTCTTCGCGCTGTCCAACGTCGACGTCATCGTGGCGCGCAACGTGCTGCCCGAGCACGACGCGGGCCTGTACGCCGGCGGCCTGATCCTCACCAAGGCCGTGCTGTTCCTGCCCCAGTTCGTGGTGGTCGTGGCGTTCCCGTCGATGTCGACGATCGCCGAACGTCGACGGGCGCTGACGCTGAGCCTGGCCGCCGTGGCCGGCATCGGCGCCGCGGTCACCCTGGGCGCGGCGGTGCTGCCCCGCCTGGCCCTGGTGTTCGTCGGCGGGTCGGACTACACCGAGATCTCCGACAACCTCGCGGCCTTCGCGGTGCTCGGAACGCTGCTCTCGATGCTCCAGCTCCTGGTCTACGCCGTGCTGGCCCGCCAGGCCCACCGCTCGGTGCTGCTGGTGTGGCTCGCGCTGGTGGTGCTGGTGACGCTCGGGCTGCTCACCTCGGAGTTCGAGCAGCTGCTCGCCGTGGTGATCCTGGTCGACGGCGCGCTCTTCGCCGCGCTGCTGGTGATGGCGCTGCCGGGCACCCGCGCGGCCCCGGCCGAGGTCGAGCCGCCGATGGAGCCACCGGCCTGATCAGTGGGCGGCGTCGTGCCAGCTGCGGCCGGTCCCGATCGACACGTCGAGCGGCACCGCGAGGTCGGCGGCACCACCCATCTGCGCGCGCACCAGCGCGTCGAGCGCCTCGCGCTCCCCCGGTGCCACCTCGAACACGAGCTCGTCGTGGACCTGGAGCAGCATCCGTGACTGCAGGCCCGCCTCGGCGATGGCCCGGTCGACGTTGAGCATCGCCACCTTGATCAGGTCCGCGGCAGACCCCTGGATGGGGGCGTTGAGCGCCATCCGCTCGGCCATCTCGCGGCGCTGGCGGTTGTCGCTGGTCAGGTCGGGGAGGTAGCGGCGCCGGCCCTTGATGGTCTCGGTGAAGCCGGTCTTGCGGGCCTCCTCGACGACGCCGCCGAGGTAGTCGCGGATGCCGCCGAAGGTCAAGAAGTACTCATCCATCAACCCACGTGCCTCGCTCGGCTCGATGCCGAGCTGCTGACCCAGTCCGAAGGCGGACAGGCCGTAGGCGAGGCCGTAGTTCATCGCCTTGATCTTGGCGCGCTGCGCCGGGGTGACCGCGGTGGCCTCGACGCCGAACACCCGCGCCGCGGTCTCGGCGTGGAAGTCGTGCTGCGACCGGAACGCCTCGATCAGCGCGGTGTCCTCCGACAGGTGCGCCAT
>DASSYY010000266.1:0-8725 GCA_035703025.1 Gemmatimonadales bacterium
GTGGCGCACCTGCTGGGCCCCACGGGCGGCTACCTGTTGGCGTTTCCGCTCGCCGCTGCGCTGACCGGCGCCCTTACCCGCCGGGACGCCGGAGTGCTCCGGACCCTCCTGGCCTGCGCGGTGGCCATGGCGGTGATCCACGCGGGCGGTGTGGCGCAGCTCGCGCTGCTCGGCGGGAGCCCGGCGACGGCCTTCCGCGTGGGCTTCGTTCCGTTCCTCACCGGTGACCTGGTCAAGGTCGGGCTGGCCGCGGCGTTGATCCTCGCCCTTCGCTCGCGGGTCCGCGGGGCCAATTGACCGATCCGACGCCCGCCCGGCGCCAGCATCCGGTCCTCCGGGCCATCGGCGCCGTCGTCGGGTTCTACGTCCTCGGGTTTCTGCTCGTCGCACTCCTGCTCCTGCCGTTCGCGGGGCGCCTGACTCGGGGCGCCTCGTCCCAGGACCTGGCCGCCCATCCGACGCCGCTGTTCGCCCTGGTGCAGGGGCTCTCCCTGCTGCTCGCCTTCGGCCTGGCGACCTGGGTCGTAGGCGTGCGGGCGCTCGGGCTCGACGCCACGGCGCTCCGCTGGCGGGCCCGGCTCGGGCCGCTGCGCGGCATCGCCGCCGGCCTCGTGTTCGGCATCCTGCCCGCCGCGGTCGCCATGATGCTGGGGGTGTTCGCCGCGGGCGCGGGGTGGCTCCGCGACGGCGGTTCGCTGGCCGACTGGCTGGCCCAGTCGGGCAAGACGGTGCTGATTCTCGCGCCCGCCGCCCTGTCGGAGGAGTTGATGTTCCGCGGGCTCCCGATGGTCGTCGCCGCCCGCGCGATCGGTCGGGGCCGGGCGATCGTGCTGCTCTCCGTCATCTTCGCGGTCGCCCACATCCAGAATCCCGAGGTCACCCCAGCCGGACTCGGCAACATCGCCCTGGCCGGCATCTGGCTCTCGCTCGCGTTCTTCAGCCCGGGCGGCATGTGGACCGCCTTCGGCGCGCACCTCGGGTGGAACACGACGCTGGCCGCGCTGGCCGCGCCGGTGAGCGGGCTGCCGTTCGACATCCCCTACATCGACTATCGCATGGGACATCCGGCCTGGCTCACGGGCGGGACGTTCGGGCCCGAGGGCGGCCTGCTCGCCACCCTGGCGCTCACCGTGACCGTGCTGCTGGTGGCCCAATGGATACGAAAGGAACCGACATGAACCGGGCCGCCGTCATCGGGGCGGGCACGATGGGGAACGGGATCGCCCACGTCTTCGCGCAGCACGGGTGGTCGGTGGCGCTGATCGACACCGTGCCGGCCGCGCTGGAGAAGGCCACCGCGACGATCCGCACCAACCTCGACCGGCAGGTGAAGAAGGGCCTGCTGGCGCCAGAGGCGCCGGGCGAGGTGCTGGGACGCATCGAGACGGCCACGGCGCTCGATGCGGCGGCGGCGGCATCCCTGGTGGTGGAGGCCGCGAGCGAGAACCCGGCCGTCAAGTTCGCCGTATTCGAGCAGCTCGACCGGCTGGCCGACCCGGCTGCGATCCTGGCCACCAACACGAGCTCGATCTCGATCACCGAGATCGCCGCCCGCACCCGGCGGCCGGGGCAGGTGATCGGCATGCACTTCATGAACCCGGTGCCGGTGATGCAGCTCGTCGAGGTCATCCGGGGCCACGCGACGACGGATGAGACCACCCGCACGGTCATGGCGACGGCGACCGCGCTGGGCAAGACGCCGGTCGAGGTGAACGACTACCCGGGGTTCGTCGCCAACCGGGTGCTGATGCCGATGATCAACGAGGCGGTCTTCTGCGTCATGGAGGGCGTGGCGGCGCCCGAGGCGATCGACACCGTGATGAAGCTGGGGATGGCGCATCCCATGGGGCCACTGCAGCTGGCGGACTTCATCGGGCTCGACGTCTGCCTCGCGATTCTCGAGGTCCTGCACCGCGGGCTGGGCGACGACAAGTACCGGCCCGCGCCGCTGCTCCGGCGGATGGTGGCGGCCGGGTATCTCGGCCGGAAGAGCGGCCGCGGCTTCTACGACTACCGGGAGACGAAGTGAGCATGGACATCCTCGCGTCGATGCACGCCCTCGGTCACGAGCAGGTGCTGCTCTCGCACGACCCGAGCTGCGGCTACTTCGGCATCATCGCGATCCACGACACGACCCTCGGCCCCGCGCTGGGGGGCACCCGGTTCTGGCGCTACGCCTCGACCGACGACGCGATCACCGACGCGCTCCGCCTGGCGCGCGGCATGACGTACAAGTCGGCGGTGATGGGCATCAACCTGGGCGGCGGCAAGTCCGTCATCGTGGGCGACAACAAGCGGGTGGACCGCGAGGCGCTGTTCCGCGCGCACGGGCGGTTCATCGAGACCCTGGGCGGGCGCTACATCACGGCCGAGGACATCGGAACAAGCCCGGCCGACATGGAGTACATCAAGCTCGAGACCGACCACGTGGCCGGGCTGGTCGGCCTGTCGGGCGACCCGTCGCCGGTGACGGCCTATGGCGTCTACGTCGGCATGAAGGCCACGGCCAAGGCGCATTGGGGCAGCGACAGCCTCAAGGGGAAGACGGTCGCGGTGCAGGGGTGCGGCAACGTCGCGAGCCATCTCTGCGAGTCCCTGCACGCCGAGGGCGTGAAGCTGATCGTGACCGACATCGACGCGGAAAAGGTTCGCCGGGTCGTGGCCGCGACCGGTGCCACCGCGGTGGATCCGGAGACGATCTACGACCAGGCAGCGGATGTGTACGCGCCCTGCGCCCTCGGCGCCACGATCAACGACGACACGCTGGCCCGGCTCAAGGTGGAGCTCATCGCCGGCGCCGCGAACAACCAGCTCGCCGAGGACCGGCACGGGGACTTGCTGGAGCAGCGCGGCATCCTGTACGCCCCCGACTACGTGATCAACGGCGGCGGCGTGATCAACGTCTACGGCGAAATCCACCGCTGGCCGCACGAGCGGTCGAGAAAGAAGGCCGGAGAGATCTACGAGACGCTGCTGCGAATCTTCGACATCGCCAAGCGCGAGCGGATCCCGACCTACCGGGCGGCGGACCGCTTGGCGGAGGAGCGGATCGCGGCGGTGGGAGGGCTGGACAAGATGTGGATGGGCGCGAGGAGGTAGGGGCGGGCGGGCGGGCGGTCGGGCGGTCAGGCGGTCAGGCGGTCAGGCGGTCAGGAGGTCGGTGAGCGACGGGCCATCATCTGGAGCGCATCGAGGGATCTCGTCGTAGGGGCAATCGGACCCTTGCCAGGCAAGGTCTCTCGAAGCACTCGGGATGACCCTGGCGCCGCTAGTGACGTCCGACTGTCCGACCGTCCGACCGTCCGACCGGCTGACCGCCCGACCGCCTGACCGCCTGACCGCCTGACCGCCCACCCTCTACCCCTTCCGCTAATTCTTATACATTAGGTACCGGATGCCTGAAGTCATTCCCATCGGATCGGACCATGCCGGCGTCGAGCTCAAGGCGCGGCTGGTCGCGGAGCTCCGCTCCCTCGGGTACGAGCCGCTCGACCTGGGCACCAGCGGTACCGAGTCCGTCGATTACCCGGATTTCGCGCACGAGGTGGCGGGACGCGTCGAGCGGCACGATGCGCGGCGCGGGGTGCTGCTCTGCGGTACGGGGCTGGGCATGTCGTACGCCGCCAACCGGCATCCCGGCGTCCGGGCGGCGGTGGCGTGGACCCCCGAGATCGCCCGGCTCGCGCGGGAGCACAACGATGCCAACGTGCTGGTGCTGCCGGCGCGGTTCGTGAGCGAGGACGAGGGCGTCGAGATCCTGAAGACGTGGCTGGCAACCGAATTCGCGGGCGGACGGCATAGCCGCCGAGTGGCTAAAATCGACCAGGAGCAGGGATGAGTCTCGATCACAACGCCTCGCTGCGTGACGCCGATCCCATCGTGGCTCGGATCATCGACCGCGAGCTGCGCCGCCAGCAGCACGGCCTGGAGCTGATCGCCAGCGAGAACTTCGCCAGCCGCGCCGTCATCGACGCCATGGGCACGCCGCTCACCAACAAGTACGCCGAGGGCTACCCGGGCCGGCGTTACTACGGCGGGTGCGAGGTGGTGGACGAGGTCGAGCAGCTCGCCATCGACCGCCTGAAGCAGATCTTCGGCGCCGATCATGCCAACGTGCAGCCGCACTCGGGCGCGCAGGCCAACTTCGCGGCGTTCATGGCCGTCATCAAGCCGGGCGAGACCATCATGGGCATGTCGCTGCCCCATGGCGGACACCTCTCGCACGGCGCGTCGGTCAACCACAGCGGGGTGATCTGGCACGCGGTGCACTACGGCGTGGACCCGGCCACCGGCCGGATCGATTACGACGTGGTCCGCGAACAGGCCAAGCGCGAGCAGCCCAAGCTCATCATCGCGGGCGGCAGCGCCTACGCCCGGATCATCGACTTCGAGGCGTTCCGCTCGATCGCCGACGAGGTCGGGGCCATCTTCCTGGTGGACATGGCGCACTTCGCCGGCCTGGTGGCCGGCGGGGTCTACCCGTCGCCGGTGCCGCACGCCCCGATCGTCACCAGCACCACGCACAAGACGCTGCGCGGCCCTCGGGCGGGGCTCATCCTCTCGACCGCCGAGCACGCCAAGGCGATCGACAAATCGGTCTTCCCGGGCACGCAGGGCGGCCCGCTCGAGCACGTCATCGCCGCCAAGGCGGTCGCATTCGGCGAGGCGCTGACGCCCGAGTTCCGGGCCTATGCCCGGCAGGTGGTCGAGAACGCCAAGACGCTGGCCCAGGCGCTGGTCGACCGCGGCTTCGCGATCGTGTCGGGCGGAACCGACACGCATCTCATGCTGGTCGACCTGCGGCCCAAGGGCCTCACCGGCAAGGTGGCCGAGAAGACGCTCGACCAGGCCGGCATCACGGTCAACAAGAACACCATTCCGGACGACCCCCAGTCGCCCTTCGTCACCAGCGGCATCCGCCTCGGCACCCCGGCGCTCACCACGCGCGGCATGGGGGCGGCCGAAATGGTCCGCGTGGCCGAGCTGATCGACCGCGCCCTCACCCACCCGGACGAGGCCACGCTCGGCCGGGTCAAGGCGGAGGTCGAGGAGCTGACCTCCACCTTCCCGCTGTACGCCACGGCGAAACCCGCCGGCCGCGTGCGGCGAAGCGCCTGAGCTCCGGAGCGGCCGCCCGCGTGAACGAGCTGCAGTTCGCCGATGACGTGCTGGCGCGCCTGCGCGCGCGGGGCGGCCCGTACCACGAGCGCGGCTTCCTGTTCGTGCTCGCGACGATCGAGTACCTGCAATCGCGGCTCGACGCGCGGCGCCACGTGACCGGGGCCGAGCTGGCATGGGCCTGCCGGGACTTCGCCCGGGAGCAGTTCGGGCTGCTGGCCCCGCACGTGCTGGCTCACTGGGGCATCCGGCGGACGGAGGATTTCGGGCGCATCGTCTTCACCCTGGTCGAAGTGGGGCTGCTGGTGACCCAGCCGGGCGACCAGGAGGGGGATTTCGACGGCGTCTACGACTTCGCCGATGCGTTCGGCGATGTGTACGAATGGTCCGGCGTGCGGGGCGCCTGACCGGGCGAGGGTCCGGCTGAGGGGGGCACATGGACAAGCTCGAATTTCCGGCGTGCAAGAAGTGCTCGCAGGGCACCCTGATTCCTCTCTCCGACTACGGCCGCGAGGGCGCGCCGATTACCTACAAGGCGTGGGTCTGCACCAATCCGGACTGCGGCTTCAATCTCCGCATCGATAACGGCGAAATCTCCTTCGGGCGCGCGATCGGACAGAGCTACAAGTAGGCGGCGGCTCCCGAGTCGCGGTCTCCGCCCATGCCGTCACTTCCCGTCCTCTCCCCGGACCAATCCGCCGCATGGGACGCGAGCGCCGTCGCCGGTGGGGTCGCGCTCGCCACCCTCATGGAATGCGCCGGCCGCGCCGCCGCGGCCGTCCTCGCCGACCGGTACGCCCACCGACTTCGCGACGGCGTCCTGGTGGCCGCCGGTCCGGGCCACAACGGCGGCGACGGCTGGGTCCTCGCGCGCGCCCTGCAGCGCCTCGAAGTACCGGTCTGGGTCACGGCGCCGCCCGGCCCGGGCGCCGAGCTGCGCGAGGCGATGGCGGCCCGCGCGCGGGCCGAGGGCGTGCGCGAGGTGGCGCCCGACGGGCCGTGGCCCAGTATCGGCGTGGCGGTCGACGCCTTGCTCGGCACCGGCGCCCGGGGCGCCCCGCGCGCACCGATGGCCGCACTGCTCGAGCGGATCCTCGACCTCGAGGTCCCGGTCGTCGCGATCGACGGTCCGACCGGCGTCGATCTCGCGTCCGGCATCAGCCACGGCACAGCGGGCGCGGAGCTGTCCATCACCTTCGGCGGACTGCGCCGTGGCCACCTGCTCGCGCGCGACGAGGTCGGCGCGGTCGTCGTCACCGACATCGGCCACCCGCCGGCCGATCCAGGGTGGCCCACGCTGGTGACGGATCAGCAGGCGGCCGACTGGCTGCGTCGGCTCCGCAGCCGCGACCACAAGGGCGATCGGGGCCGGGTGGTCATCGTCGGCGGGGATGCGGGGATGGTGGGCGCCGCGCGCATGGCCGGGCGCTCCGCGTTCGCCGCGGGCGCCGGGCTGGTGCACGTGGTGGCGCCGCCGGCGTCGGTGGCCGCGCTGGTGCAGGCGGAGCCGGACCTCCAGACGCTCGCGCACCCGTTCGACCAGCCGCCGTCCGACGCGCTGCTCGACCTGGTGCGCCGCGCCGACGCGCTGGTCATCGGGCCGGGGCTCGGCCGCGAGGGATCGCGGCGCGATCTGATCGCGGCGCTGGCGCGCGAGGCGCCGGCAGTCGTGCTCGACGCGGACGCGCTCGTCGCGTTCCAGGGCGCGCTGCCCGAGCTTCGCGCGCTCGCCGCGCGGCCCCTGGTGCTCACGCCGCACCCGGGCGAGTTCCGCACCCTGTTTCCCGAGCTTGCCCCCGGTCGAGAGCTCGATCCCTGGGCCGCGGCGGCGGGCGCGGCGGCAGCCTCGGGCGCCACACTGCTGCTCAAGGGCGTGCCGACGGTGATCGCGCGCGACGGCCGTCCGACGCTGACGGTCGCCGCCGGCAATCCGGGACTCGCCACCGGCGGGAGCGGCGACGTGCTGAGCGGGATGGTGGGCACGGCGCTCGCGCAGGGCCTCGCGCCGGAGATCGCGGCGGCATTCGGCGCCCAGGCGCTGGGTCGCGCGGCCGATCTCGCGGCGCGCCGGTCCGCGGCCCGCACGCTCCGCCCGATGGATGTAGTCACCGCGCTTCCGGACATGTGGCGGGAGTGGGAGGTGCTGCGGCTGGCGCCGCCAGTCCCGCGGCCGCCGGTGCTGCTGGAGCTCGAGCGGCCGCAGACGGTGTGAGCTTCGTGAGCCGCGGATGACGGAGCCGGGTCCGCTGTGCGCCGTCAGCACCCTCAGTATCCCCTGGAGTAGATTCACCCGATGCGTATCCTGCCCGCCGTGCTCTCCCTTCTCGCCGTCCTGCCGGTGCACGCCCAATCGCCCAGCCGCGATTGGCGCCCCGAGGACCGCACCGTCATCGGCGATTTCAGCCGCATCACCGCCGTCGCCACCTCTATCGATCGGGTCTACGCCGCCTCGCTGTCGCAGGTCCTGATCTGGAACCCGCAGTTCCAGCAGTGGCAGGGGCCGTACGATCCGCCCGATCCGCAGCTCCTGACGCGGGTGACGGGGGCGCTGGTCGATCCGCTCGACAACTCGCTCTGGCTGGCCGGCCCGGACCGCTGGGTGCACTTCCGGCCCGAGCTGCAGCTCTGGGACCAGGGTCTCGTCTCCGGCGGCGTGCAGACGATCGCCTTCGACGCCGACGACCCGACGACCGGCCTCTTCTTCCGGACGCGCCAGGGCTGGCTGCTGCTGCCGCGCGGCGGCATCGCGCTGTCGCCGACGCGCGGGCCCGCGCGACCGGTGTCGCCGGCCCGGATCGACGACGTGCTCCGGACCAACCCCACCATCCAGGCCAACGCCGCGCAGATCCTCCTCGATGCACGGCTCAACGTCGCCCGCTTCACCGCCGCGGCCCGCTCGTTCGACAATCTAGGCTGGTACCTGGGCACCTCGGGCGTGGGTCTCCTGTACATGCCGGACGGCGCGGCCATTCCCGAGCGCCTGCCGTTCGGGCTTCGCTCGCCGGTGGCCGGCGCCGTCTTCGGCTGGCCCGACGGCGTGTGGATCGCGACCGACCGGACGCCGCTGGCCGAGGCGGCCCTCACCTTCGTGGCGAGCGACCTCAAGGGCTTTCGCAGCCTGCAGGGACTTCCCGCGGCGGGGCTGCCGTTCAACCAGGTCCGGAAGCTCGCGGGGCAGGGCTCGGCGCTGTGGGCCGCGACCGACCGCGGCGTGGCGCGCATCGCCACCGACGGCGGGCGCGTCGACCTGCTCACCGAGGCCCGCGGGCTGCCCGACGGCGCCGTGTATGCCGTGGTCTCGCGCCAGGGGCGCATCACGGTCGGGACTCGTCGCGGGGTGGCGCGGGTGGACGACTCGCTCAACATCGCGCGAGTGGCCCCCCGCTTCGCCGATCCCGTACTCGCCGTGTTTCCGGCGGGAGACTCCGTGTGGCTGGGAACCCAGCGCGGGCTGCTGCTGGCACTGCCGGGACAGGAGGACGTGGTGCGCCCCGCGGCGCTCGCGTCGCCCTCGCTGCAGGCGCCGGTCGTGGCGCTCGGCGCACTCGGCGACACCGTGGTCGCGCTCACGCGCGATCAGCTCCTCTGGCGCGACCCCCGCACGCAG
>DASSYY010000290.1:0-4272 GCA_035703025.1 Gemmatimonadales bacterium
GTCGGACTCGCTGCTGGTGATCGGCGTCGAGGGGACCGTCCCGCCCACGATCAAGCCAGGCTACGGCGTCCTGGTACTCGACACCGCCGAGCGCGCGCGGGGCGTGATGCTGTTCGAGGGGCTGCCGGTCGAGGGCGCACCGTCGATCGGCACCGTGAGCCTCGGTCCCGTGACGCTGCCCTTGATCGGCATCCAGCTGGACCCGGCCCGGATCGAGGACCCACGCTGCCCGTTCTTTCCGGATTCGGTTCTGCCGTGAGCGCACCGCGGATCGCCGTGGGCGGCGTGGTCCGGACGTGGGACGCCGCCGAGCGGACCGGCGTGAACGCGGCCTACGTCCGGTCGTTGCTTGCCGCGGGGGGCGTCCCCGTCATCCTGTCACCGCTGCTGGGGCCGTCCTACGTCATGCGGGCCCTCGATGGAGTCGACGGTCTCCTGCTCACCGGCGGCGAAGACGTTCATCCCGAACTGTACGGCGCGGCGCCGTCGCCCCACCTCTACCCGCCCGACCGGGAGCGCGATCTGTTCGAGCTGGCGCTGTTCGCGACGGCCCGGCAGCGGGAGCTGCCGATCCTGGGTATCTGCCGCGGCATTCAGCTCGTCAACGTCGCGCTGGGCGGCACCCTGTTCCAGGACCTGCCGTCGGAGCGTCCCGGGACGGTGGCCCATGACCCCGGTGGCGCCCGCGATGCGCGGTCGCACGAGGTGCGGCTCGAGGAGGGCAGCCGCGCCGCCCGGGCGCTCGGGCGCACCGTGTTCAGCGTGAACTCTTTCCACCACCAGGCGGTGGACCGGCTGGCCGGTGGGCTGATCGCATCGGGCTGGAGCGCGGATGGGTTGATCGAGGCGGCGGAGTCACCGGCGGAGGCGCCGTGGCTCCTGGCCGTGCAGTGGCACCCGGAGGAGATGCATGCCGAAGGGACGGCGCCGGAGCGGGGACTGTTCCGGGCACTGGTGGAGGCGGCCGGAAGCCGGGAGGCGTCGTACAGCTCGTCGTCGTGAGGCGGTGGGTGGCGGCAGGAGCTAGTGCGCTCCGAGGTCCCGGAGAATCCGATCCGGCGTGCACGCGCTCGGAAACAGCAGCCGATCGCTCACGCCGTTCAGCGCTCCCCGCACCGAGGGGAAGCGCTCCGCGACGGTCCTGAGCACCGCGCCGAGGCCGTACTCGTTCGCCAGCGCGTGATCCGACGCCATGCCGAACCCGCGGCGGCCAAGCGCGTCGTAATAGGTGACGTCGGGACCCGCTTTGCGCAGGTGTCGCGCCGCGATATAATCGGGAAAGAGACCGGCGAGCCAGAGTGCGTAGTTCCCGAGGTGCACCATGACCCGGAACCGGCGCTCGCCTCCGCTCGCCTCGAGATCCGCCAGGATGTCCACGAGATAGCGATGCTGCTGGTCGTCGTGCCAGTCGATCCGCCAGGCGCGGTCGCGCTGGCCGAAGTCGAGGAGGAGGGCCGAGAGGTAGTCGGCCAGCTCGCGGTCGTCGAGACCGGCGTTCCGGAGCGCGTGCCGCACCACGACGTAGAAAAACAGCGCCTCCGACGGCACCAGCATCGAGCGGACCGTCAGCAGGCGTTCGAGCAGATCGGGCGCATCCAGCAGCGGATCCGGCCCTTCCGTCGCCAGCCGCCGCTCGTACGACGCCCGCCGATGCGCGGAGCCGCGGCTCAGTAGCAGGATCACCAGCTGCAGGTCCGCCGCGGTCAGGCGGCCTCGCGTATTCGCCCGGATCATGGCCACACCTCCTTCCGCCAATCTCGCCGCTTCCGCCGTGACGGACGACCTGGCACTCCTCCGCCAGATGACCGCATTCGGTCAGGAACTGGCCGGGACCCTCCGGCGCGCCTCGGTCATCGACCTGCTCCTGCGGCACATCAGGGAAAGTCTCTCACCGACCGAGATCGCCCTCACCCTCTTCCACCGGGACGCCGACGCCCACGACTTTCTGCACGCCTGGCCTGCCGGCCGCCCCGACCGGCGCCCGCTGCTCCAGCTGATCGAGCGGCGCGGGGCGCTGATCCTCCCCGACGGCCTCGATGCGCTCGTGACCGGGGGCGACCTGCCACCGCTGGACGACGCCGCCGGCGCCTGGGTGCTCGCCCCGTTCGTCGCCCGCGGGCGGGTCACCGGCGCGGTGGCGATCCGGGGCGAGCGCGGGCGTTACAACTCGACGTCGCTCTGGCTGCTGGAAGGCCTCGTCTCCCAGGCCAGCATCGCGCTCGAGAGCGCCCGGCTGGTGGACCTCCACGACGACGGCCGCCGCTCCTGGCAGGAGGTGGTCGACGCCATCTCGCCCGCCCTCTGCATCGTGGATCGCGGTGGACGAATCCGCCGGGCCAACCGGTCCTTTGCCGATCTGGTGAACGCGCCGCCCGCGAGCCTGATCGGGCGCCCCTGGCAGGCCTTCATCCCGCCCGAGTGGGCCGCCGAGCTGCAGCGGGCCCTGGACCAGCAAGGAGCGGGCCGCGAGGTCGATCTCCGCACCGGGGACCAGACCTATGCGGTTACCGCCGTACCGATTACCAGCACCGACCGGTCCGCCCTGGTGCTCCTCTTCGATGATCAGACGGAGCGGCGGCGTTTGCAAGACCAGCTCATCCAGTCGGAAAAGATGTCGGCCATCGGCCAGCTCATCGCCGGGATCGCCCACGACCTCAACAACCCCCTGGCCTCCGTCGTCGGCTTCGCCGATTTCCTGGGCGAAGTCCCCAACGTACCGCCGACCCTGCGCGAGCCGCTCACGGTCATCCGCGAGGAGGCCGAGCGCGCCTCGAACATCGTCAAGAACCTCCTGAGCTTCGCTCGGAAGCAGGAGCACCAGCGCCGTCCCACCGCGCTCCGGCCGCTGCTCGACGCGACCTTCGTGCTGCTCCGCAACCAGCTCATGGCGCACCGCGCCGAGGCCCAGATCGAGGTCGAGCCGGATCTGCCGATGCCCGACATCGACCCCAACCAGATCCAGCAGGTCTTCGTCAACCTGCTCAACAACGCCTCGCAGGCCATCGCCAGCACCGGTCGCCCAGGACGGATCATCGTCCGGGCCAGGCGCTGGCTCGACGGCGTCGCCGTCGACGTGATCGACGACGGACCGGGGATGTCGGAGGCGCTCGCCGCCCAGGTGTTCGAGCCCTTCTTCACGACCAAGCCCGAGGGCGAGGGCACCGGGCTCGGCCTCTCCATCAGCCAGGGCATCGTGCGCGAGCACGGCGGCCGGATCATGCTCTCGACCGAGGAGGGACGGGGCTCGACCTTCACCGTGCAGCTTCCGCTTTCGACCCGGCCGCCCGCGCCCACCCCCGACGCCGGCGTCGGCACTCCTACGAAACGTCTTCGGGTCCTGGTTGTCGACGACGAGCCTCACATTCTGCACTACATGCACGCCACACTCGACGCCTGGGGTCACGTCCCCGTGGTGGCGCGGAACGGCCGGGAAGGACTGGAGCTGGCGGACCGCGAACACTTCGACCTGATCATCTCCGACCTCCGCATGCCGGAGCTCAGCGGCCGGGAGTTCTACGAGGAGCTGCTGCGACGCCATCCGGCCCTCGCCTCGCGGCTGGTGTTCAGCACTGGTGATACCGTCCGCGGTGACACCCTCGCCTTTCTGGAGGGCCTGCACCGCCCCTACCTCCACAAGCCCTTCAGCCTCGCCGAGCTGCGCACCCTGCTGGCCGCGGTGGCGCGGGAGGCGTGACGCCCCGCGTCGTCCACCTCGCCTCGGGGCGCGAATGGCGAGGCGGCCAGCGGCAAGTCTGGCTCCTGGCCCGCGAGCTGGCGCGACTGGGCGATGTCGAGCAGGTGGTGGTGACCGGCCGGGACACCGAGCTCGCGTCCCGGCTGTCGCGCGACGGCGTGGACGTCCGGGCCACCTCCTGGCGCGCGGGCCTCGACCCCCGGGTGCTCCCGGGGCTCCTCACTGAGCTGCGGCGGGCACCCGCCCTGGTGCACGCGCACGACGCGCACGCCGTGACGCTCGGCGGGGTCGCTGCCCGGCTCACCGGGCGGGCGCTCGTCGCGACGCGGCGGGTGGACTTTCACCTCCGGCGGCCGGGGTTCTGGGCGCGCGCCGCTCGCGTCATCGCGATCTCCCACGCGGTCGCCGATGTACTCGCGGCCGACGGGATCGCGCGCGAGCGGATCGCCATCGTCCACTCGGGCGTCGACCTCGCGGAGCTGCGGCAGACGCCTCGGCTGGGCATCCGCGGCCGCCTCGGGCTCGCCGCCGACACGGCCGTCGTGGCAAACGTCGCCGCCCTGGTGCCGCACAAGGAC
>DASSYY010000315.1:0-5167 GCA_035703025.1 Gemmatimonadales bacterium
CGATCTGGCATCCCGACGGCTATCTGCTGTTCAGCGACCCCAACGCGAACACGATCTACCGGTGGACACCCGACGGATCGGTCTCGGTGTTCCGCTCCAAGAGTGGTTACACCGGTCCCGACATCGGCGAGTACCACCAGCCGGGCTCGAACGGTTTGACGCTCGACCCCGACGGCCTGCTCACCATCGACGAGCACGGCAACCGTCGCGTGACCCGGCTCGAGCGCCCCGGCAAGATCACCGTCGTGGCCGATCGCTACGAGGGCAAGCGACTCAACAGTCCGAACGACCTGGTCTATCGCTCGGATGGGACGCTCTACTTTACCGATCCGCCCTTCGGGCTGCCGAAGGCGTTCGACGATCCTCGGAAGGAGCTCCCCTTCAGCGGCGTGTACATGGTGAAGAACGGCCAGGTGACGCTCCTGACCAAGGAGCTGAGCGGTCCCAACGGCATCGCCTTCTCCCCGGACGAGCGGTACCTCTACGTCAGCAACTGGGACCTCAAGCGCAAGGTGCTCATGCGCTACGAGGTGGCGGCCGACGGGACGATCGGCAACGGGACAGTCTTCCACGACTTCACCCGGCTGGCCGAGCCGGTTGCGCTGGACGGAATCAAGGTGGACCAGCGTGGCGACGTGTACGTGTCGGCACCGGGTGGCGTGTGGATCCTCTCGCCCGAGGGCAAGGCACTTGGCCGGATCGTGCCGCCGGAGCACGACGCGAACTTCGCCTGGGGCGACGCGGACGGGAAAGCGCTGTATCTGACGGCGAGCACGGGGCTCTACCGGATCCGGCTCGACGTGGCCGGCGTCCGGCCCGGCGCGGCCCAGCAGGCGGCGGCGAGATGAGCATGCGGACTGCGCTCGGGATGACGGTGCTTGGGCTGTGCGCCCTGCTCCCCGCCCCCGCCGCCGCCCAGCTCCAGCCGCGGCCCACCCGCGAGCCGGTCATCACCCGACTCGATCCCCGGTTCGACCGGCTGGTGCCCGCGGGGGCGCGGCTCGAGAAGATCGTGGACGACCACGGGTGGGCCGAGGGGCCCGTCTGGGTCCGGGACGGCGGCTACCTGCTGTTCTCGGATGTCGTGAAGAACCGGATCTATAGATGGAAGGAGGGCGAGGGGGAAAGCGTCGTGCTCGATCCGAGCGGCTACACCGGCGCTGCGCCCTTCACCGGCCCGGAGCCAGGCTCGAACGGGCTGGCGCTGGACCCGGACGGGCGGCTGGTCTTCGCGCAGCACGGCGATCGGCGCATCAGCCGCCGCGAGTCCGACGGGCACATCGTCCCGCTGGTGGAGCGGTACCGGGGCAAGCGGATCAACAGCCCCAACGACCTGGTGTTCAGCTCGCGCGGGGACCTCTACTTCACCGACCCGCCGTTCGGGCTGCCGCACACGTTCGATGACCCGGCGAAGGAGCAGCCGTTCCAGGGCGTCTACCGGCTCGCGCGCGACGGCGCCCTCACGCTGCTCACGTCCGAGCTTCGAGCGCCCAACGGCATCGCCTTCTCGCCGGACGAGCGGACGCTGTACGTGTCGAACGCGGACCGCTCACGGCTCGTGTGGATGGCCTACCCGGTGCAGCCCGACGGCCGGCTCGGCGCGGGACGCGTCCTGTTCGATGGCACCCGGGCGTTCGCAGCGCGGCGGGGGACGGCCGACGGGATGAAGGTCGACTCGGACGGCAACATCTACGGCGCGGGCCCGGGCGGCGTCTATGTCTTCACGCCCTCCGGCGAGCTGCTCGGCTGGTTCGACTTCGGCGGCAACGTCGGCAACGTGGCGTGGGGGGAGGACGGACGTACGCTCTTCATCGCCGCGAACGCGACGGTCTACCGCGTGCGACTGGCGGCACGGGGCGCCGGGTGGGCGGCGGGGGCAGCGAGTCGCTAGCCTCGGTCCGTTCCAAGAGCGCACACGGCTCGTCCCCTTCGCTCGCCCTTCACGACAAGCCGTGCCTACCGCGCCGACCCCGCCTCCATCCGCTCCATTCCCACCTCCTCCTCCAGGCTCTCGCGGTCCCGCCCGACGGTCGCCACCGCCAGCACGCGCCCCGACCGCACGAACCGTACGGCGCAGTCCTTCGCGCCGACGTCCCCATCGATCTCGATGCGGTCCCAGCGCTCGGCGTGGCCGACGTAGTTGATCGAGACCTGATAGTGCTGGCTCCAGAAGAACGGCACCGCATCGAACCGGTCGCTGAGGCCGAGGATGTTGCGCGCGGCGGCCTGACCCTGCCGCTCGGCGACCACCCAGTGCTCCACCCGGATCCGCTCGCCCGTGTGCGGGTCCGGCCAGCGGACGATGTCGCCCGCGGCGAAGACGCCCGGTGCGCTGGTCTCGAGCCGCTCGTCCACCACCACGCCGCGGTCGAGCGCGAGCCCCGCCCGCTCCGCCAGCTCGAGGTTCGGCCGCACGCCGATCCCCGCGACCAGCAGGTCCGCCGCGATCCGCTCCCCGCTCTCCAGCACGACCGATCCGGCCTCGACCGCCCGGGCCTTCTGGCGCAGGTGGAACACGACCCCCTGCTCCTCGTGCAATCCGCGGATCATGTCGCCGAGCTCGGGGCCCATGACGCGCTCGAGCGGGCGGGCGTCGGGCGCCACGACGTGCACCTCCATCTTGCGTGCACGGAGCGAGGCGGCGACCTCCAGCCCGATGAAGCTCGCGCCGAGCACCACGGCCCGAGCGCCCTCGCGCGCCGCGCCGGCGATACGCCGGCTGTCGGCCAGCGTGCGCAGGTAGTGCACCGCCGGCGTCCCGGCCTCGAGGCCCCGATCCAGCCGGACCGGCGACGCCCCGGTGGCCAGCAGCAGCGCATCGTACGAAAGGTCGGTCCCGTCTTCCAGTCGCACGCGGCGGCCCTTCGGGTCGATCGCGCCGACGCGCGGACCGCGACGGAGCTCGATCCCACGCTCCTGATAGAAATCCGGGGCATGGAGCGGGATCCACTCTTCGGGAGCGTTGCCTGCGAGGTAATCCTTCGACAGGTTCGGGCGGTCGTACGGCGCATCGGGATCGGGGTCCACGACGGTGATCGACCCGACGTACCCTTCGCGGCGCAGCGTCTCGGCGGCCGCATTGCCGGCCGCGCCGCCGCCGACGATGACCACCCTCCCGGGCCCGCGGGTCCGGCGAGCCGGGTGGCTTGCCACCGGCCGCTTGGCGCCCACGAACACCCGGCCGTCCCGCAGCTCGACCTCCCAGCACGGCAGGTCGTTGAGTGCCGGCGGGCGCAGCGCCTCGCCAGTCCGAAGGCTGAAACAGGCGTGGTGCCAGGGGCAGCGCACCGTGTCGCCTACCACGATCCCCTCCGCCAGCGGGCCGCTGTAGTGGCTGCAGGCCGCGGCGATCGCGAACCAGCTGTCGCCCCGGCGGACGAGCAGCACCGCCTCGCCGTTCGCGTGCCCGGCGAGCATACCCCCGTCCACGACGTCCCCCACCGGAATGCCCTGCGTCAGGTCGGGCCCGGTCGGGCCCTCATGCTGGTCGCCCATCTGCGCTCCCTGGCTGCCGTCCGGTCCGAACAGTAACCTGATGCGGGGCCGGAGTCCGTGACCTGGAACCTTTTCCCGGCCCACGGCATTCCACCCCATGGCCGCACCAGCCTCCCCGAACCCCGAGTCGCCGTGCCCGAAACCTCCCGGATCGCTAGCCGTCGCTGGGCAGGGACCGCCGGCCGCCCCGTCGCGGAGGTCGAGCTCCTGCTCACCGGCCTTGCCGTCTGGGCCTACGGGGTCGCGCTCGGACTGGCCGATGGAGAGGCCCAGGCCGGCGAGCGCCTGCAGGCGGCGATCGCCGCGGCCTGCCAGGGCTTCGCGGCCCTCGCCGCGGGCGAGGACGGGCGCCTGTGGTTCCTCGGCCTGCTCCTCGCCGGCTTCCCGGCGCCGGGGCAGGCCGACCCCGGGCCGACGGATTCCGGGACCGATCTGGAGGACACACCGGACCTGCTGCTGTATGCCCGCTCCGGCGCGGCGGGCTGGCCCACCACCGGCGCGGAGCCCGCCGCCGCGCTGCTGGACCGGCTCGGCCCCGGCCGCGTGATCCAGGCGCTCCGCCGGCTGCCCGGCGATTACCGCATCGTGTGCACGTTGTATTTCATGGCCGACTTGAGCTACGAGGAGATCGCACGCGTGCTCCAATATCCCGTCGGTACCGTCCGGGCGCGGCTGCATCGCGCCCGGAAGATGCTGCAGAAGTCACTCTGGCAGGTCGCGGAAGCTGAAGGATTGGGCGACGGCCCGGGAGATCCGTCTCAATGACCCGGCGCCTGGACCGGACGACCTGCGAGGAGACCTTTCGCCGGCTCGACGACTACCTCGACCGTCGGCTCTCTCCCGAGGAGACCCGCCTGATCGAGGAGCACCTGCACCTCTGCGAGGCGTGCAGCCGCGAGTTCGTGTTCGAGGCCAGCGTGATCGAAGGCGTGCGCGAGAAGCTCAGCCGCCTGACGGCGCCGCCGGACCTGGTCGCGCGCATCAGCGCACAGATCAGGCGCGAGGGCGAAGCGGGGTGACCCCTGTCAGCGGGCGAGTCCCAGGGCCAGGCCGAGGTCGGGCACCTGGGCGAAGACCGTCCGGCTCAGCCGGGCACCGGTGAGGTCCGCGCCCGCCAGCGTCGAGGAGTTGCAGCTGGCCCAGGTCAGATCGGCTCGCCGCAGCGCGGTGTCCCGCAGATCCGCCCCGTTGAAGAGGGCGCTCAAGAGAAGCGTGAAGCTCAAATCGGCGCCACGCAGATCGGAATGGCTGAGGTTCGCCTCGGTCAGGTTGGCGCCGGTGAGATCCGCCCCCCGCAGGTCCACGTGGGTCAGATCGATCCGCCGCATCTCGGCATCCTGGAAGGCCGCACCGCCCAGATTGGAGTTCTTGAGCGTGACGCGGGTGAGGTCCGCCTCGCGAAAATCGGTACGCGCGGGCCCGTTCTCCGCCAGAGACACGGCCTGCAGCCGCGCGTCGGCCAGGGTCGCGCCCCGAAAACTGGCCCCCGCCACGTTGGCGAGCGTCAGGTCGGCGCCGGCGAGACGTGCGCCGTCGAAGCGCGCCCCGCGCAAGTCGGCCTGGCAGAGATCGGCCCCGCGAAGGTCGGCGCCCCGGAGGTCCGCTCCCCGCAGGTCCGCGTAGAGCAGCACGGCGCCGTTGAGCCGGGCGCCCGCCAGCGTGTCGCCCGCCA
>DASSYY010000345.1:0-13572 GCA_035703025.1 Gemmatimonadales bacterium
TGGTGGGTTCCTGGGGTTCGGCGGCGGCGTGGCGTTCAAGCTCCGGGTCGACATGACCCACCTGCACCTGGCGTACGACGAGCGGAAGGAGATGGCCTACCTCCAGGACTACCCCATCAGCGGTCAGCTCGAGGGCATGTACGACGAGATCAAGGCGGACCCGAGCGCCGAGAAGAAGTACTTCACCACGCTCTACCTGGACGACTGGGAGCGGAAGGTGAGCCGGGTCGTCAAGCCGGTCGTGAACTGGCCGGATCCGGGTCAGAAGTGGGCCGGTGAGCCGGTGGCGTTTCTCTCCTGTCAGGTGGGCTACCCCAACACTGACGGCGCCATTCAGTGGGACGGCCACGTCTTCCAGCGGACCGACCCGCCCGAGGCCGGCTGGAACACCGCCATGGCCATGAAGAAGGCCACCGACGTCACCAACGCCCCGTCCGGCTGGAAGCCGGACCAGACCTTCATCAAGCGTCAGGTACACTTCACCGAGCCGCCGTCCGAGCTCGAGAATCCGTTCGTCCGGATCGCCGTCGAGAAGAACGTCGTGGACCTCGACCCCGGCGAGAACGGCACCCTCACCTCCGATCTCAACCTCGAAGTGCGGGTCGACAACGTCGGCGCGCTCAACGTGGGACCGATCTTCCTGAACGTCGACCTCGAGAACACCAAGCAGGTCGTGGAGGTGACCTTCCAGGCCGAGGGTAAGACCGCCGACGGCAACGACCGCCCGCCGGTCAAGTTCAGCTGGAAGTTCGAGGACCAGGCCGAGCCGCGCTTCTGGATGATCTTCACCGGCCAGCCCGACTTCATCCCGCGTTACAAGTACCAGGTGCGGGTGATCGTGAAGGGCAGCCTGTTCACCAAGGGCATGGAGTGGACCGGTCCCTGGGTGGATGCGGCGGCGAACGGACCGATCATGGTGTCGGTGCCGACCCAGGAGGAGGCGGTGAGCACCAAGTCCCTGGTGCCGGGCGCGCCGTCCTATGCGCTGCCCGCGGCACAGCCGTCCGCTCCGCCCGCCCGGCCGACCACGCGGCGGACGCCGGTTTCGGCGGCGCCGCCGGCACAGCCGCGCGCGCGCGAGGCGCAGCCCACCGGGGCCAACCGGATCCTCGGCTGGTCACCGGTGCCGTCGTCACGGCCGCCGGCGTCGCGGGCGGTCCCCGCCGCCCCGGGCAACGGCGGGGGCACGGAGATGTTCTCCGGCTTCTCCGAGCACGCGCCGTCATCCTAGCGGCCCGCGGAGCGCCTGTGCCAGTCACGCATCCTCCGCCGTCCACGGCGGCGGCCTGGGAAGAGTTCACGCTGCGGCGCCCTGACGGCGGGCTGCTCCGCGTGATGCTCCAACCGGTGCCGTCGCCGGCGGGCGGTGGCCGCCGGTGGCAGTACCTGCCGCAGCGCCCCGAGCTCGCTCGGGCCGGCGGCACACCGGCCGCGTCGCTCACGGTGATTTTGAGCGCGCGGCCGGCACCGGCGGACGATTCCATCGCGCCGCTCGTCGAGCAGGCCCTGCTGGCCTGCACCGTGACGCTCGCCCTGGAGCCCGAGGCCGTGCGGGTCCTGAGCCAGCGGACCGGCGGCGACGCCCGCCCGCTGTTCGCCCAGTCGGTCGAATTCGCGATCGTGGACGAGACGACCGGCGCGCGCGTGGCTGCCGTCGCGGCCGCCGGCGGAGGTGCGCGCGGCGCCCTCTCCGCCACGCTCGGGCGCAGGCTCGCCCAGCGACTGCTCGCCTCGCTCGAAGGAGGTGAGGCCGGCCTGGTCCTCGAAACGACGCTTGGCTACCGCCGCGTGATCCCGGCCGGTTCCGGCGGCGCCGCGCGCCCGCTCCCTGCGGTTGAGCGAATCCGCTCGACGGTGCCGCTGCTCGAGGTGCTCGCCCCGGCGCTGGCCCCCGCATGGCGAGACCGGGTGGTCCACCTGGTCGCCCCCTCCACCGATCAGGGCGCGCTCGTCCCCCTGCCACGGCTCCGGAGCGCGCGGCGAACGAGAGATGCCGCCGGGGCGACGATGCCGGCCCGGCCGCTCGCCCCGCTGGGCAGGCGCCTCACCTCGCTCGCGGTCGCACTCACCCCCGAGAGCACGGTCCCCACCGGCCACGCGCTGCTGGCCAGCGACGTGACGGAGCTGCACGTCGCCGGACACGCGGGTGCGTGGCTGGCGGACGATTTCGTCCTCGGGCCGCTCGACGACGAGCCTCCGCTCAGCCTCCCGATCGTGGAGAGCTCCGAAGCGCCGATCTGGCGCGATCGGGTGGACGGCGGCCTCTACTGGTATGCCCCGGGCGTGCGGCTCGTGGCCCCCGCGCCGGGGGATGACCCGGCCACCGCGGCGTTCGCGTTCTCGTTCACCCAGTCGGGGGTCACCGCGTCCGGCCGCCCCGGGCTCGACGCGGAGGCTCGGTTCACCCTGGAGACCTTTCGCCCGCCTGCGGTCGAGCAGGCGCTCGCCGCCGCGGGCGCCCGGGAGTCCCGCAGCGTCCCGCTGAACGGGCTCTCGGTCGGCCTGGCCCTGCCGTTCCGGGCGGAGGGCACCGGGACCACGACCACCCAGCTCTTCCCGGCGAGCGTGAGCCAGGCCGGCGACCGCGTCGTCGCGACCGTCGCGCTGCTCGACGACTGGGCGCGGCTCTGCTACGGCGCCCTTGCGTACGAGGGATTCCAGGCCGAGCCGGCCCGGCTCAGCGTGGCCTATTCATACCCGGCCTACGTCCCCGCGAGCGACGCGCCGCAGACGTTCATCGGCGGCAAGATCGCGCTCATGGCCCTCGCGGCCACCCGGATCGGCCGGTCGGCCCCTCCGTCCGGCCCGGTGTTCGACCCGGCCTCGGCTACCCTCTACGCGGGTGGCGGATCGCTCCAGCTCCAGCGCGAAATGCCCCTCGGGGCCCGTGGGCGAGGCGCGCGCCCTGGCGCGATCGCCGCGATTCACGCGACCGCGGTCACGGCTCCCGCGGTCTCGACGGCAGCAGCGGTGCAGCCGGCGCCCGTCGCCGCGCCCGTCGCGCTGGTCCACCCCGCCCTGGGCATCGCCCCCGCGCTCGTCGCCGACCTCGCCAGGGTCCGCTACGCCACCCGGACGCTGGTGCGCGACGAGCGGGTCGACGCGCTGTTTCCGTGCGCAGTGCTCGGGGGGCTCTACGTCCAGCTGGTAGACGGGATCCCTTCGCCGGTGGGGTGCCGAGATCTGCTCAAGCTGGGCGAGGTGGTCTATCGGCAGTACGACGAGCTGCCCGACCTGGCGCAGCCCGGCTACCGGGTGTTCCGCTCCCTGCAGCAGCCCGGCCGGTTCCTGGTCCTGCCGGCCCAGTACCGCATCACCCGCTATGGCCCCGGCGAGCCCGGCGACAAGGCATACCGGCCGGCCATCATGATCTACGCCGTACTCGGCGTGGACGAGGCGGCCAACCGGTACTACTTCAGCGCGACCCTCCAGCCCGACGTGCCGGCCTATCTGCGTCACGAGCTCTCCGCCGCCCTCGCCCCGCTCACGCCCAGCGGCCAATTCCCCCGAGTCGACTTTCCCACCGACCCCGCCGTGCAGGCCACGCCCAGCTACCGCTGGACCGTGCCGGACGACGTGGACGATCCCGAAGTCCATCAGGTGTGGGACGGATTTCAGGTCAGTCTCTCGACCGGCCTGGCCAGTGCGCTCGCGCTCACGACGCTGATCGAGACCAGTGGGGTGAGCGGCGCCGTGCGCTTCGCACTCGCGGATGGCACCACCCTCACCTCCGCCCTCACTCTCGACACCATGGTGAGCGGCCCGTGGAGCGGCGGACCGGTGGAGACGGCGGTGGCCGGCACCCGCGCGACACTCACCAACCGGATCGAACGGCCGGTGAGCGTGACGGACTTCGTGGCGGTCGACGCCGCCGGGGCGACGACACGGGTGGCGGTGGATGGCGCGCTCGCCCCGGGCGGCTCGTGCCCCGTCGATCTGCCGGCGGGGACGGTGAGCGGCTATCCGGTCTACAGCGTGGATTCGGGAGCGCTCAAGCTCGCCCAACTCGGCATCTACGTCGAGGACGTCGAGACCAACGTGCTCCTCATCAATCTCGTGAACTTCGCCAATCATGACCTCGCGAAGCTCCGGGTGGAGGTCCGCCTGGAGTCGAGCGAGCATGTGTACGTGGCGGAGCTGCTCGAGGGCCAGACCGCCTCCGTCGACCTGACGCTGGGTCTCACCACCTATCTCGAGGCCCAGGTCCTCCAGTTCCGCATCACCCAGGTCTCCACCGGCGGCGACGCCAGCCCGGGAGGCTGGATCGCGTGGAACCTGGCGACGCAGGGCAATGCCATCAGCCTCACCCCCGCACTTCTCACGCAGTAGGGTCTCTCAGGAGCGACTATGACGACGGGCATCTCCATCCATATCGGCTTGAACCGGGTCGATCCCGATCAGTACAACGGCTGGGACGGCCAGCTCGCCGGCTGCATCAACGACGCGACGGCGATGCAGGCGATCGCCGATGAGCAAGGCTACACCTCGAGCCTCCTGCTCGACGACCAGGCCACGGCGGAGGCGGTGATGGGGGCGATCAGCCAGGCGGCGCAGTCGCTCTCCAGCGGCGACCACCTGCTGCTCACCTACTCGGGCCACGGCGGCCAGGTGGACGACTGCAACAGCGACGAGGAGGACGCTCAGGACGAGACCTGGGTCCTGTACGACCGGATGCTGGTGGACGACGAGCTCTACCAGCTCTTCGGACAGTTCGCCGAGGGCGTTCGAATCTTCATGCTGTCCGACAGCTGCCACAGCGGCACCGTCGCGCGGATGATGCTGTACAACCAGCTGCAGAACATGGACGGGCTGAGCAAGAGCTATCGCTCGCGCTCGGGACCGATCCGCTTCCGCGCGATGCCGGAGAAGGTGCAGCGGGAGGTGGGACAGCGGGACCGCAGCCTGTACCGCACGGCCCAGTGGCTGGCCGGCCGGTCGGAGGAGCAGCCGGTCTCGGCGAGCGTGATTCTCATCTCCGGCTGCCTCGACAACCAGCTCTCGTCCGACGGTGACGGGAACGGACTGTTCACCGCCACGCTGCTCGGGGTCTGGCAGGACGGCCTCTTCGAGGGATCCCACAATTCGTTCTGGCGGGCGATCCTGGACAAGATGCCCGCGACCCAGTCGCCCAACTACTTCACGGTGGGCACCACCGACTCGGACTTCGAGGCGATGCGCCCGTTCGTGCTCGAGGCGGCAGCGACGGACGGCACCGGGACGGCGACCGGCGGGACGACCGACGCCGGCACGACCGACACCGGAACGGGCGGCACCACCGGCGCGCTGCCCGAGGTGCACGGGCCCGGCACGATCATGCGCTCCGACGACGCGCCCACCTTCACCGTCGTCACGGGCGCCAACCCGTACTACATCTTCGAGATCACCGGCGACCCCGACCTCTTCAACGGCGACTACGCCGACCGGCGCACGACGGAGAACTGGTACGCCTCGTGGGAGGATCCCGAGGTCACGGCGCTCTTCACCGACGCCGACTACCAGCTTCCCGAAGACGTGTGGGAGCACCTCAAGGTGAACGACCAGCTCTGGTTCCCCATCGGCACGACGAGCGCGGATGACGGCACCTGGTCCGACTACACCGTGTCCACGGGCGACGTCGAAGGGGCCAGTGCGGAGAGCCTTCAGATCGCAGGCGAGAAGGCCCGGCCGACGAGCGCGCGTCCCCCGGCCCGGAAGGCGCCCACCCGGAAGCGGGTGACCACAACGAAGACCTGACCGGCACGCCGGACCCGTCGCCGGGTACCATACGCGAGCGCCGAGCGGCTTCACCCGAGGCCGCTCGGCGCTCGTGCCGTTTGCGTGGCGGACTCCGTACGTCCAAGTGCTGCAATCAATTGCACTCCTGGCAGCCCTGGCCAGGCGGCCAATCAGTGAACACCGCTGGAAATCCACTTATATTGTGGGGGCAATCCCGTTACAGCACAGCGACGTGTGGTCCGGATGTTCCGATGTGGCGGCGACGCCTCATTCGGTCCCGGTGCCTTAGGGGCGTTTCCACCGCGCCTTCAGCGCGGCGCTCGCGCCCTCGCCTGACGGGCGTGTCCCCGCCGGGAGGCGGCGGTTGACCGGAACTCGAGCGCGTATGTCGTTTCAGCGCTTGGGTTGAGCCCTCCTCGCGGGATCCGGTCGAGCACCGGCACGGCCCGGTACGCGATCCGGCCGGCCACGCGGGCGACGTAGAGCACTGTTCGCACTGCTCCCCGGCATCGGCGCGGTGTGGGACTTGCCGGGCCTAGCCCAGATCACCAAGGCCATACCCGGAACTGGGGCGGAAGCATGCGCATCCTGATGATGTGTTACGAGTTTCCGCCTATCGGGGGCGGGGGGGCGGGGGTCGTTCGCGGGCTGTCGGCGCAGCTGGTGCGCATGGGTCACGACGTGGACGTCGTCACCATGCACTACCGCGGGCTGCCGAAGCGCGAAGTGGTGGACGGGGTGCAGGTGCACCGGGTCCCCTGCGTGCGGGTCAGCACCTCCTGGTGCACCATGGCCGAGCAGGCGACCTACCTCACGACGGTGGTGCCCTACGCGGTCAAGCTCGCCCGGCGGCGCTACTACGACATCAACCACACGCATTTCGTCCTCCCCGACGGCCTGGCGGCCCTGATGCTCCGCCGGATCGTCGGCCTGCCGTACGTCATCACCAGCCACGGCTCGGACGTCCCCGGCTACAATCCGCATCGGTTCCGATTCGCGCACCGGACGCTCGCGCCCGTGTGGCGGTCGATCGTCGCGGGGGCGGACCGCATCATCTGCCCGAGCGAGCTGCAGCAGCAGCTCGTCCGCCGCGCCCAGCCGATCGCGCGGACGACGGTCATCCCCAACGGCATCGACGACGACGCCTCGGCCTGCCACGGCGGCGAGAAGAAGCGGCGGATCCTGGTGGTGACCCGGATGTTCGAGCGGAAGGGCATCCAGTTCTTCCTGCGGGCGCTCCAGGGCATGCGGCTGCAGCACGAGGTGCACATCGTGGGCGACGGCCCCTACCTCCCGACGCTCAAGGCGCTCGCCGAGGAGCTGCGCGTCAACGTGAAGTTCTGGGGCTGGCTCGACCGGGGCTCGGACGCGATCAGGAACCTGTACGACAGCGCGGAGATCTACGTCTTTCCGTCCGAGGCCGAGAACTTCCCGCTGGTGCTGCTGGAGGCGATGCGCGCAGGCGCGGCGATCATCACGTCCAAGGGCACGGGCTGCGCCGAGGTCGTGGGCGATACCGCCCTGCTGGTCGAGCCGCGCAATGCCGACGCGATCCGCGCCGCGCTCGTCCGCCTCACCGAGGATCCGGACCTCTGCCGGCGTCTGGGCAAGGCCGCCCAGGAGCGCATGCGCGACAACTTCACCTGGCCCGCCGTCGCGGCGAGGTACCTGGAGTGCTATCCGACCCCCCGCCTGTCACCCACCGGGGTGGCGGCCGTGGCGGATGTCGCCTGACCCAAAGGGGGCGGTAGGGAGCCCGCCCCGACGCGGTTAGGTTGTTGGGCGTGCCGCTCACACGCTGCCTGCTCCTGCTCGTGGATGGACTCCGTCCGGACGTCGCCGAGGCCCGCCTGGCCGATGGCGAGCTGCCCCAGCTCGGGACCATGCTCGAGGCGGGGGGCCGGACCCGGGCCATCACCGTCTTCCCCTCCACCACCAGCGTCGCGTATCTCCCCTTCCTGACCGGCTGCACGCCCGGGCACTGCAACATCCCCTCGATCCGCTGGCTCGACCGGCAGGCCTATGCCGGCCGGTGGTGGCGCGAGCGCGACGCGGTACGCAGCTATTGCGGCTATCAGGCCCCCCGGCTCGACGCCGACATCGCTCCGCACGTGCGCACCATCTTCGAACTGGTGCCCGATAGCGTGGGGATCTTCACCCCCGTAGCCCGCGGGCTCTCGGCCGAGCGGGATCCCTCGCGGCGCGAGCGGCAGTTCTGGGGCGCGCTGGCGCACTACGCCCAGTGGCACCAGCCGTCGGACGACGCGGTCGCGCGACACCTGCTGCGCGCGGTGGACGGCCGCGCGCGCTTCGTGTTCGCGCAGTTTCCAGCGGTGGATGGGTATTCCCACCAGACCGATCCGGATGCTGCGCCGGTCCGGCGGGCGCTCCGAAAGGTGGATGCGGTCGTGGGCCAGGTACGGGCGCGGCTCGAGGCGCGAGGTGAGCTCGAGTCGACGCTCATCCTGGTGGTGAGCGACCACGGCGCCGCCTCGGTGCACACCCACCTCGACCTGGCCGACTGGTTCCGGGCCCAGGGGGTTCCGACGCTCTCGCATCCGGTGCTCTGGGAGCGGGCGCCCCGCGCGGCCGTGATGGTGGCAGGCAACGGCTCGGCGATGGTCTACGCCCGGCCGGGCGAACCCCGCGCCCACCGCTGGCCGATCGAGCGGCTCCGCCGGCCGGAGACCTTCGGCAGCGGGAGCGACCTGGTGGCGGCGCTGCTCCGGGAACCGGCGGTGGGACTGGTGGCCGCTGAAGGCGGAGACGGGACGGTGTGGGTCAGCGACGCCGAGGGCGCGGCGCGCCTGCGCCGCACGGGCAGGGCCGACGGGATCACCGGAATGGCCTACGAGCCGCTCAGCGGTGACCCCCTGGAGGTCGGCGGTGCCCGCCGGGGCTCGGCCCGCGACTGGCTGGAGGCGAGCTGGGACGCCACCTATCCCGACGCCGCCTATCACCTGCTCGACCAGTTTCGCGCGGGGCGGGCGGGCGACTTGCTGGTGATCGCGCGCGAGGGGTTCGATTTCCGGCAGCGCTTCGAGGTGCCGGAACACCGCTCCGGACACGGGAGCCTGATCCGCTCCCACATGCAGACGCCGGTCTGGTCGAGCGAGCCGCTTCCGGCGGAGCCGCTCAGGACTGTGGACCTGTTCCCCGCCATGCTCGACTGGCTGGGTGTGGCGGCGCCCGAGGGGATCGACGGGAACGCGATCTGGCAGCCGGGATTGGCGCGGCGCCGGGGCTACGATTTTCAGGCGTTGCGGTCCGAGGCGGGCTAGCGGATTCGAGCGCCTAGCGGGGCGGGAGCTGGGTGCGGAAAGCGCTTGCTAAGCGGGGCACATGAGGCGACTATTTAGGCCGCCTCGCACTTGGGTCCGTAGCTCAGTTGGATAGAGCGCTTGCCTCCGGAGCAAGAAGTCGCGCGTTCGAGTCGCGCCGGGCCCACTCTGGAAGATCTTCCCCCGTCGATACTTCGGTGTCGCGGGGTGCTTCGTTCCTGCCTCCTGCCCCCGCGTCCAGCGTCATGCGCTCCCGCCACCCATCTCGCCGTCAACGCGCTCCAGCACGGACATCGGTCCGCTCATGGGCCCGAGAGGCGGAGGCCAGCAGCAACAGGGCGGTCAAGATCTCCTTCCGGGCTAGGGACCGGCCTCGGAGGCCGAGTCTCCCGTGTCAGCCGGGAAGCTCGGAACGGGCCTCGGCTGCTCCAAGGCCTGCGCCGCGCTCGACGAGGGCAGCCCGAACACCACCACGCCTCGCTGCGAAGTGACCGCGATGCGCTGGTGGCCTTCAACCAGGAAAGAGATCGGTGGCCCGAGTGGCCCCCGCCCCGCCCGGCCGCGCCATAGCGTCCGGCCGGTTTCGGCGTCTAGAGCGTTGAGCCACCCCTGCTGATCGCCGAAGAAGACGAGTCCCGCCTCGGTGGCGAGCGCCCCGCCGTAGATCAGGCGCCGGCGGACTTTCTCCTGCCACCGGATGCGCCCGGTATTCACGTCGACCGCCGAGAAGAGCCCGAACCACAGGCTGTCGGGGAGCTTCGTGAAGCGCGCGTAGGTGAACCGGTCCCGCCGGCTTGCCGCAGGGTGGCTCGTGTCGACGACGAACGTCATCGGCATGTAGCTCCCGAGCACGTAGAGCAGGCCGGTGCGCGGGGAGTAGGCCGGCGGCGGCCAACTACTCCCGCCGAACACTCCCGGGGAGGACCTGGTGCCTTCCCGGGTCGGCTCGGGGAAGATGTTCTCCAGTGGAATGAACGGGTCGCTGCGGCGGATCCGGCGCCCCGTGCGGCGGTCGAGGATATAGACCCAGCCCGTCTTGCCCGCGTGAGCCACGGCGGGAATCGTGCTGTCCCCGACGGTGACGTCGAGCAGCACCGCCGGGCTCGCCGCATCGAGGTTCCACACGTTGTGCGGGACCATCTGATACCACCACCGCATGCGCCCCGTGGCGATGTCGATCGCGATCAGTGATGTGCTGTAGAGATTGTCCCCCGGCGGGACCGCCCCATCGATCATGGTGGGCTCGCCCGTTCCCACGAAGAGCAGCCCGAGCCTGGGATCGTAGGCGGGGGTGGACCAGACCGGGGCACCGCCCTCCCGCCATGCCTCCGAGAATCGGGCGCTGTCCCGCTTCTCGGCGGCGATGTCCCGGGGGAGCGAATCCCCCTCGGGCGTCGTCCGGCTCCAGCCACCGTACCAGCCACCGTCGTCCGGAGAAGCGGTCGTCCAGAATCGCCAGATCCGACGGCCCGTTTCAGGATCGTACGCGTCCACGAAGCCCCGGATCCGGAATTCGCCGCCGCTGGCGCCCACGATGATCTTTCCGTCCGCCGCGAGCGGCGCCATCGTGAACGAGTAGCCCTGGGCCGGCTGCGCGGCCGCCACGTCCCACGCCACCGAGCCGTCGCTCCGGTGCAGGGCAATCACCCGGCCGTCGAGCGTCGCAATGTAGACTTTGTCGCCGAAGGCGGCGACCCCGCGATTCACCATGCCGCAGCAGAGGGCGACGGGACCCAACTTAGGCCGGTACCGCCAGCGCTCCCGGCCGTCCTTCACGTCCACGGCGACGACGAGGTTCTTGAGGTCGGTGTAGATCAGCAGGTCGTCCACGACGAGCGGGGTGCTCTCGTTCCGCGTCGAGCGCCTGAAGTAGAGATCGAGATTGTGTTGCCAGACCGGCTCGAGCGACGCAACCGTCTCGCGGTTGATCTCCGCGAGCGGGACGAAGCGTTGATTGCTCCAGTCGCGGCCGTACGTGTGCCAGCCGTCCCGCCGCGTGGGGGCGGACCGCAGGACTTCGTCAGTTACGAGGCTCAGCACCGGCCGGGACGCGTCCCTCACACAGGCGGCCGTGCCGGCCATCAGAACCATCGGGAGGAAGAGTCGCGCGCGCGTGCCCATTGCCGCGCAGCTTAGCGCGCCAGCATGAAGGCAAGGTGAAATTCCGCGGAAGAGAATTGGGGTGTAAGTTGGGGTAGTTCCTTGGTCGAGTGTCCGCGGCTGGTGCCGACCACCGTGCCTCACGATAACAGATCTTCCATGACGCGCCCCGAATTGGCGATAGCGGTCCTTTGTGCGGCCTGCTTCTCGTACAGGCCTCCCCTGCCCCCGGACCCGCGGGAGGCCACTCGGGTGGCGGCCGGCGCGGGTGAAACCTGGGACGCGGTCGTCGACCTCTTCGCCGCCCGGAACATCCCCATCCGGACGATCGAGCGGGCGTCAGGACTGGTGGCCGCGGAGGAGCTGTCCCTCGGCGGTGAAGGCAGCGAGTGGGCGGATTGCGGCCGGCTCAACGGCAGTCCACTGTATCCCAATCGGGCGATCTACAACGTGCTCGTTCGCGGCGATTCGGCGGGGTCGTCCGTAAAGGCCACCGTGAGGTGGGTCTATCTCAACAGCGATCGTCGGGCGGTCGAGTGCTCGACCACCCACGCATGGGAGGAGGCTTTCGAGGCCGAGGTGAGGTCGCGCGCCGAGAGCCCACGCATGGCAGGCGCGATGTCCTCGTCGGCGGCTACGGCGCCGCCGCGGGTCGACGCTGCACCCGCGCCATCGCCCACCCCACCAGCTCCGGTTTCGCCCCGCCGCGCGCCCGCCTCCGCTCCGCCGCCCACCGCGCGCGCCGACGAGCCGCCGACGTCCGGCGACGCCCGCCCGAACAACCTGCTGCTCTCGTTCGAGGCGTTCCGCCGCGCGATGGGCGACATGGAGCGCAAAGGCCTGGTGCTGAGCTACCGCGAGCGCACGATCGAGCGCCTCGAGGTCGACCTCACGGCCAGGGCGTTCGGCGAGCCGACCCTCGAGTATCAGCTCACGCGGCTCTTTCTCGCCTACGGCGAAACGATGAACGAGGACACTCAGCCGACGGTGGTCATCCGCGCCAACGCGCAGCAGGTCGGGCTGTATACCCGCGCGGGGCTCCGGTGGGACGAGCCTCTGGGGCCGCGCTAGCGACGCGACGAATAAGGGTTGGCCACCGGAACAAGAAATACCCCATCGACACGCCCGGCAGGATCAAAGCGGCCCGGGCGTACATCCACCAGCCGAACACCACCGCCCACAACGCGGCGCAGCCACATCGTACGCCGCGAACCCGCCGCTGGATCTCCCATCCGTTCGCTCCGCTCCGGCGTAACTCGGTCGTCCGTCAACTCACCCCAGACCGGAGACCGAACATGCCGTCGAAGCACACCCGGCGCGCGGCGCTCGCCCTCGCGCTCACCCTCGCCGCCACGTCCGCCGCCGTCGCCCAGGAGAGCGGCACCGCCCAGATGGGCATGGAGAAGGGCACGACCATGGTGGGCGGCCAGGCGATGTTCCGCACCAGGGACATCGTCGACAACGCCGTCAACTCGGCCGACCATACCACCCTCGTCGCGGCCGTGAAGGCGGCGGGCCTGGTCGAGACCCTGAAGGGGGCGGGTCCGTACACCGTCTTCGCGCCCACCAACGCCGCCTTCGGCCTGCTGCCCCAGGGCACGGTCCCGACCCTGCTCGAGCCGGCCAACAAGGCGCAGCTCACCAAGGTCCTGACCTATCACGTCGTGGCGGGCCGCTACGATGCCGCGGCGCTGCTCAAGGCGATCAAGAGCGGTCACGGGCAGGCGATGCTCAAGACCGTCCAGGGCGAGCCGCTCACCGTGATGCTGAACGGCGACCGCAACATCGTGGTGCGCGACGCCAAGGGCGACGTCGCCGACATCTCGACCTACGACGTGGTTCAGTCCAACGGCGTGATCCACGTGGTCGATAAGGTCCTGCTGCCGAGCTGAGCACCGCGCGAACACCGGCCGACGCGGCCGGCCATGCGCCGGCTGCGATGGCCGAAATGTCCAAGCCCCCTCATCACCGCTCGACTTACGTTAGTCGGCATGCCCGCTGGACAGATTCTCCTTCTGCTCGCCCTCGCGGCGTGCGGACCTTCGCGTACGGCCTTCTCCCAGGAGTCCGCCGCGATGTTTCGCGGCGGACTCGCCCACACCGGCCGCTACTCCGGCGCCGGACTGCGGGCCGCTCCTCGCGTCGCCTGGCGGTTCCACACCGGCGGCCGGATCTTCGGCTCCCCGGCGATCGCGCGCGGCGCCGCGTTCATCGGCAGCGCGGACGGCTACGTCTACGCGGTCGACGCCGCCTCGGGCGCGCTGCGCTGGAAAGCGCGGACCGGCGGCCGAGTGGCGTCGTCGCCCGCCGTGGCGGGTGACCGGGTGTTCGTCGGGAGCTACGACGGCAAGCTCTACGCGCTCGACGCGGCCAGCGGCACGGTCGCGTGGACCTTCCGGACCGGCGGCGAGCGCCGGTTTGCCGGCCGCCATCTCCACGGCTTCCCGCCCGACGCCGAGACGATGCCCGACCCGTT